>NZ_JBFUCY010000025.1:0-95506 GCF_056404995.1 Mucilaginibacter sp. P2_A5 | reverse complement strand
ATCATTATTGGTGTATCTTTGATATAAGTATTGAAGTTCTTCGTTATGTAACTTGCAGATATGTAAATAGATAGCGATTAGTCTAAGTGCTTTAGCCTTGGGAATCATTCTTAAAGTTTGATGTGGAAATCTTCTTTAAGATACTGATTTTCAAGGCTTTAAACAAATAAAATCACAAATAAAAAGCTCATAATCAGGTGTTTAATCCATAAAGTTTCTATAGCTTTTTAACCCTTGATTCGCATTACTACTTGATACTATCCCTGAAAAATCTTGATACTTACTACTTGATACTATATTAAAAAGACGATTGTCCTTTAATTAGAACAATCGTCTTTTACATGTCTTGCTGTGCAGATACTAATTTTTATACTTTGATAATTTCCCTTCGTTTATTTCTTCAAGGAAACCATTCTCGTTAATTGCGTAACGGGCATAGGTGGTATCGGTATCAATTTTGTATTTTGTAACAGATTTTGATTTTTTGCGCGTTTTAGAGCGTAAAATGAACATAACTACCGAGAAACAAATTACGGCAAGCAGTGCAGCGATTTGGAAAAATATAACAGGCATAACGTTTAAAATAAATTATTTACTACGCACATCTAAAACGGTGATAAAAAACTTAACGGTTTATAATTTTAGCTGTAATCGTTACCAATACATAGCTAAATATGTGCCAACATTTTATTAACGTTTATGCCGAGGAGAATGTTACAGTTTAGGGGCAAAAAAATGCGAATATTTGTCCTGTCAATTGAAAACTTACGAAGTTTTGGAAACCTCGTAAGTTTATTGAGATCAGGGCGGAAATTCAACCCCTAATTTGAAGTTGTACTTATAAATTATAAAACGAGATGGCGTTGCCTCCCCAAAATTGCTCCTGCTCAGTTGCCGATAATTTTGAGGTGTAGCTTTGCGTTACCTGCATAGTACCTTCATAGCCGCCGGCCAGCAGGCAAACAGGCCAATCGGAACCGAACAAGACGCGGTTGGGGCCAAAGGCGTTAAATATTGCATCAAGGTACGGGGTAAAATCCTCCACTTTCCAGTTACCCCAGTCGGCTTCTGTGAGCATTCCCGAAATTTTGCAGGATACATTTTCATGTTTGGCCAACGCTTCTATGTCCTTTTTCCAATCGCTTATCTTCTTATCCTTAATGTGTGGTTTTGCCAAATGATCAACCACAAACTTTTGATTGGGAAAGTTACCTGCCAATTGATTAGCAAAGGGCAGATGCCGCGGAAATATCAGGATATCATAGGTATAGCCGAACTTTTCAAGCATCCCTATGCCTTTTTGGAAAGCCGGTTGCAGCATGTATTGGTCATCAGCCTCTGATTGCAAAACATGCCGGAACCCTTTAAGCTTATCATATTTTTTATATCGCTGCAGCTGTTTTTCAAGATCATCGGCTTTCAGGTTTACCCAACCTACTACCCCTTTTACAAAAGGGCTGGCGGCAGCATGATCCAGCAAAAAAATGGTTTCTTCATCTGTTTGGCTGGCCTGTACAGATACACAACCATCTATGCCGTGTTGTTGTAAAACAGGCAACAGATCTACAGGCGAAAAATCACGCTTTATGGCCACCATGTGGTCGTCAATCCAACTATCCCGTACGGGGTCGAAGATCCAGAAATGCTGGTGCGAATCTATCTTAAGCATATGCCACTACGTTTTGTTTTTGCTCGCCAAGACCATCAATACCTAATTCAATAACATCGCCGGGTTTAAGATAAACCGGTGGCTTCATACCCAGGCCAACACCTGCGGGCGTACCTGTAGATATGATATCGCCGGGTAAAAGGGTCATAAACTGGCTGGTATAGGATATAACCTGCGGCAGGCTAAATATAAAGTTTGATGTGGTGCCATACTGCATAATTTCGCCATTCACTTTTAGCCAAAGGTGCAGGTTGTGCGGGTCTTCAATCTCATCAGGAGTTGCCAAAAACGGGCCAAGCGGCGCAAAGGTATCACAACCTTTACCCTTATCCCAGGTACCATTACGCTCCAACTGGAACTCACGTTCGGATACATCATTGTGCAATACATAACCGGCAACGTAACTCATCGCGTCGACTTCATCAACATAGGATGCTTTTTTGCCTATAACTACGGCAAGCTCAACCTCCCAATCGGTTTTTACAGAATTTTTAGGGACTACTACATTATCATTAGGGCCAACAATAGCCGAGGTAGCTTTCATAAAAATTACCGGCTCGGGTGGCAGCGGTGCGTTAGTTTCATGCGCGTGATCGGCATAATTTAAACCGATGCAAATAATTTTCGACGGACGCGCGAAAGGGCTGCCTAAACGCACATCATCAGCAACTTCCGGCAAATCGGCATTTTTTATAAATGCGGCTAAACGGGCAAGGCCATCGGTCTCAAAAAATTGTTCCGTATAATCTTCGCCAAAAGCCGAGGTATCATATTTTTTATTGTTAAGGATAACACCTGTTTTTTCTTTACCGGTTTCGCCAAATCTGATAAGCTTCATAATATCTTGTTAGTTTGTTGTAAGTTGAATAATAGTATCATGGGCATCAGCCGCAATGCCTGTTGTGTACACAAAAACGCCCTCGGGCTGCTGCTTAAATTTAAGGTTATCGCTGCTGCCAAACAGTGCTACTTTTGCAATTTTAGCCTTTATTTGTGGTATAAAAATATAGGGCAGCTTTGGCATTGCCATAATGTGCGCATACATGGTTTTGTTTTTATAAGTCACCACTCCCCAGGGTTGCGGCGCAATGGCGTTACCGCGTGTGCCGTAAATACTGGCGCCGTTTTTTTGCATCCATTTACCCACTACAGCAAGGGTATCGGTAAATTCAGGCTGAATTTTCCCATTTGGCATGGGGCCTATATTTAACAGGAAATTGGCGTTACGACCGGCCGCGTTAACCAGGTAATGAATAATCTGGCTAACCGATTTAAAATTCCGGTCGGTAATATTAAAGCCCCAACTGTTGTTAATGGTTTCGCAGGTTTCCAGGGGCAATGTGCCTATTTCTGATTTACCGCTAAAGCCGGTGGTATTATTACCGGGCAGGTCTTTTTCAAACATCTGAAAATCCTCACCATCCTTTGGCGCCAGGTGATGGTTGTTACCTACCAAAATAGCCGGGTTAAGCTTATGTATCAACCCGTATATTTCATCATAATGCCAGTTTACATCACGTTCCCAGCCCCCATCAAACCAAATGCCCTTTACACCTGGGTATTTAGTAATCAGTTCAGTAAGCTGGGCCTTCATAAAGCTGATGTAGCTATTCCAGTCGCCTTTTACCGGCAGGCCATTTACAATTGGGTTGCCGTAGCCATAATCGGGCCGGCCCCAATCCAGCAGCGAATAATAAAAGTGGAGTTCAATCCCCTCTTTAACACATTCCTGCGCTAATTCCATCATCGGGTCGCGATGATAAGGCGTGGCATCTACAATATTATAAGACGATACCTTTGTGCCAAACATGCTGAACCCATCATGGTGCCGCGAGGTAACAGTAATGTATTTCATCCCCGCGTTTTTGGCAAACTGCACCCAATCATGGGCGCTAAAACCCTGCGGATTAAAAAAATCAGCAAGCCTTTTATAGCTACCGTAAGGAATGTGCTTCTCGTTCATTACCCATTCGCCTGCCCCAAGTTGACTATAAATACCCCAGTGAATAAAAAGACCAAACTTCATATCGTCAAAGTTTTGCCTGGCAGCAATATTTTCAGCAGCAGGCAGGTAGGCGGATGTTTGCGCATTTACCTTAAGGGCGAATAAAAGCAAACTTGCTATTACTATTTTTTTGATCATTATTTTTTAATTATTGAGGGTGATAAAGCCGCCATCGATAGGATAATCTGTACCTGTAATAAAGCCTGCCTCGTCTGAGCATAAATAAAGGGCCAATGCAGCGACTTCTTCCGATTTACCCATCCGGCCAATAGGCTGGCTTTTTGAAAGTTTTTCAAAGATCTCGGCTTCCTGGCCTGCGTAATTTTTAGCGATAAAACCATCCACAAAAGGCGTATGGATCCGTGCCGGCGAAATACAATTGCAACGGATGTTATCGTGCAGGAAATCGCGCGCTACCGACAGCGTCATGGCGTGAATAGCGCCTTTGCTCATGGAGTAAGCAAACCTATCGGTAATGCCAACGCTGGCCGCTATTGAAGCTGTGTTCAGGATCACCCCTCCCCTGTTTGCCTTCAATATGGGGATAACAGCATAAAGGCAATTATAGGCGCCTTTTACGTTTACATTAAATACCTTTTCAAAATCGGCGGTACTGGTGGTATCAGCACGGCCAATATGAGCAATACCGGCATTATTGATTAAAATATCAATAACACCAATGCCTGTAAAGGTATCTACCACTTGTTGCTGGTTACTTACATCGCAGGCATAGCCTTTGGCTTTGCCGCCGGCGGCCTCTATTTCGGCAACGGTATCGGCCGCCGCTTTATCATTTAGTTCGATAATGTGAACTGTGGCCCCCTGCTGCGCAAAAAGTATTGACATTGCCCTGCCTATCCCGCTGCCACCGCCGGTTATTACTGCTGATTTATTGGTTAGTTTGAACATAAGCCCATGGCCCCCTCTAAATCTCCCCCGGCAGGGGAGACTTTTTGTTTGATTAAATTAACAATTATTTAAATTCTTTTAAAGCCCTCCCTACCGGGGAGGGTTTGGGAGGGGCTTACAACGACACTCCCCTTTTCCATGGTATAAAATCGTCCTGGCCCAATTTTACTGATTTTGGTTCAATTTCGCCATTGGCTACCTGTATTACATAATCGAGGATCCGTTCACCGGCCTGTTGAATGGTTTCATCGCCCTCGATGATGGTACCGCAGTTAATATCGATAATATCGGGCATACGCTCAAACATTACCGTATTGGTTGATAGTTTAATTACAGGTGAAATGGGGTTACCTGTAGGCGTGCCCAAACCAGTAGTAAACAAAACTATATTAGCGCCCGATCCTACTTCGGCCGTAGTGCTTTCCACATCACTGCCGGGGGTACATAATAAGTTTAACCCGGGCTTAGTTACCTTTTCGGGATAATCCAATACCGCGGTTACCGGCGATGTGCCACCTTTTTTGGCTGCCCCGGCCGATTTAATGGCATCGGTAATTAACCCATCCCTGATATTACCTGGCGAGGGATTGGCATAAAAGCCAGAGCCATCGGCCTCGGCGCGGGCGTTGTAGGTAGTCATCAGCTGCATAAAGCGGTTGGCGGTTTCCTCATCGGCACAGCGATCGCTCAGTTCCTGCTCTACCCCGCAAAGCTCCGGAAATTCGGCCAGAATAACCGAGCCGCCCATGGTTACCAGCATATCTGATACATATCCTAAAGCAGGATTTGCCGAAATGCCCGAAAATCCGTCAGACCCCCCACACTCCATACCAATGCATAGTTTTGAAAGCGGTGCCGGCTGTCGTTGGGTTTGATTAGCTTGCACCAGGCCCGCAAAAGTTTGTTTAAGGGCTTGGTTCAGCAATTCACTTTCGGTGCCTAATTTTTGCTGCTCCAGCACTACCATTGGTTTGTTAAAGGCCGGGTCGCGTTTGGCTATTTCGGCTTGTAATATGCTAACCTGCGCGTGCTGGCAACCAAGGCTCAGCACCGTTGCCCCGGCAACGTTTGGATGGGTGATGTAACCTGCAATCAATCCGCACAAAGCATCCGAATCGTCTTTGGTGCCGCCGCAGCCCATGCTATGGTTCAGGAATTTGATACCATCGATATTTTTAAACAGGCGTTTTGAATTAGGTTTATCAGCGCTTACCTGAATATCGGCATTCAGGATCTCTTCAACTGATTTACCTGCCTGGTAAAGCTCCATTAGCTGCTCTACATCGCCCTCATAGCTTTTAGCTTTTTTATAGCCAAGCTTATCAACCAAAGCTTCCTTTAAAACCTGGATGTTCCGGTTTTCGCAAAATACCAGCGGTACTACTATCCAGTAATTTGCAGTACCTACCGATCCATCGGCACGGTGATAACCGTTAAATGTTTTACCCGCAAAATTTGTGGTATCGGGCTGGTGCCAGTTAAGCTTACGCTCGCCTAAGTGAAAGCCCTCCGAGGCATGGTGTACGTTGGCCGTAGTAAGCAAACCGCCTTTAGGTATAGTTACCGTGGCCTTACCTACCAATACACCGTACATATAAATTTCTGCATCTTGTGCCAATTTGTTAATAGCAAATTTGTGCTTGGCGGCCACACTGTCAACCAGCGGAAAGTTTTCGCCCTCAAAATTAATTATTGTGCCGGCTTCGAGGTTTTGAAGCGCTACCAGCACATTATCATGTGGGTGAATCCTTAAAAATGTTTCTTTTTGCGACATTATATTTTTTGGTTCATGGTTCATAGACCATGGTTCATGGTAATTATTTCACAGCGAAAAAGTACGCTCTTACTATGAACTATTAACCATGATCCATGAACTAATTTAATTAAGTGACAATTCAATAACCGGTATCTCATACGGCGGTTTAGCGGGCATGGTAACCTCCAAATCGTCAGATCCTGATGGTTTGTACAACAACTCCGAATGATCGTTTAAAAACTGCGCATATTTAATTTTCCCGGCGTAACCAGGTAGTATCAGCTTACCCTTGGGGTAATCAAACAATTGCACGTATAGTTTTTTTGTTGCTTTATTATAAGTAAGTTTTGAACCCTCGGGTATTTTATAAGTATCCGGGGCATAAGTACAGTTGTAAATTGATTTATCGTTTGCATGCATCCAATGTGCCAAACTATCCAGCGCATTTGTGGCGCGGTAATCAAATTCGCCGCGGGCTGTTGGGCCTACGTTAAGGATAAGGTTACCGCCATTACTTACAGAAGTTATCAGCAAATCCAACAATTGGCGGTGGGTTTTCCAGGTGTTTTCATCGCGATAGTATCCCCATGAACCCGAAAATGTTTGGCAGGTTTCCCATGTTTTACCACGGTATTTGGCCAGTTCGGCAGTGCCTACCTGTTCCGGGGTTTCAAAATCAGCGCCATCTTTATATTCTTCCAGGTTAAGGCGGTTGTCTACAATGATGCCGGGCTGCAATTTCCTGATCAGTTTTAGCAGTTCAACAGATCCCCACTCGTCTTTACCCTTGCCATGCCCATCACCACGCGGGAAAGAAAAATCGAGCCAAAGGATATCAATTTTGCCATAGTTGGTTAACAGCTCGGTTATCTGGTTGCGCATATACTGCCTGTATTTGGCCATATCGCGGTTTTTATTCAGCTTGGCGTAGCTGGCGTCGCTTTTATCTTTTGGCGATTGCGGGTGTATCTCATCAATGGTGTAATCGGGGTGGTGCCAGTCTAACAATGAATAATAAAAACCAACTTTTAGCCCCTGAGCCCTAAAAGCGTTTACATACTCGCGTACCAAATCGCGTTTGGCTTGTGTATTAGGCGCTTTATAATCGGTATACTTTGAATCGAAAAGGCAAAACCCTTCATGGTGTTTGGTGGTAAGCACCGCGTATTTCATACCGGCAGCTTTGGCTTGCCTGGCCCATTTTTGCGGGTTAAAATAATCGGGATTAAACTGATCGAAATATTTCTGGTAACCGGCATTGTCAATCTTTTCGTTATGCTTTACCCACTCATGCCTTGCCGCGCCCGAGTATAGTCCCCAGTGAATGAACATACCAAAGCGGCTGTCTTTCCACCACTCCATACGCTTATCTTTCTGGGCATCGGTTTCGTTGCCAATCATTTTTTGTTGCGCCGATACCGACATAGCGGCAACCAGCACCAGGAGCATGGATAATTGAAGTTTTTTGAACATGAGATGTATAATTTAGTTGACAGGTTATTATTTATAGCTGAAATATTTTATTCATTAAGACCCATTTTTCGCCCTTTTGGGCGCCTTTAACAGCTTGTTGATATTTCCACATCAGGCTTTCCCAGTCCTGCACCTTAGGGTTGGCGGCATCTGCGGCCGATTTTTTTTCGAAGCTGAAAGTATCATCGGTTTCCATGATCATAAACAGGCGCACATCAAAGCGGTAAATTTCCATATTGGTGATGCCGTAATCGGTAATACTTTTATGAATCTCGGGCCAGATAGCCTGGTGGTATTTTTCATATTCGGCAATCAAATTGGCATCGTCAACCAAATCAAGCGTTAAACAATATCTGCGGGCCATAAATAGATTTAAAAGTAGTATATCGGTTATACAAAGAAATAAAGTTTACAGGTAAATAGTTGGTATAAAATGGTTAAAACATTCAGCTTTTTTGGCATAGGAGCCCCCTCTAAATCTCCCCAGGTAAGGGAGACTTTTTATTTTCCCTTTTTCAATCTCTTTTCGTTGCCTTTGACTCAAATGTGTACGATAATAGTAGCCAGAAGATGATATACCGCCTAAATCTTCGCGACAGAAAAATTTAAGACTTGCTTAACCTTAACACTCCCCTACCGGGGAGAGTTAGAGGGGGCTTATTCATTCCTTAACGAACTGGTGGGATTTGCCAGCGCAGCCCGGAAGGTGAGGTAAAATGTAGTAGCCACAGCTATCGCCACTAATGCAAATACCGGTAACACAAACTGCCACCAGGTAAGCTGCACCCTAAAGGCATACCTGTTTAACCATTCGCTGATAAAAATGTATGCCAGCGGGATAGCTACCAGGCTGGATACCAGGATAAGTTTTACCACATCCCAGGTGAGTAACGAGATAATACTTTGTACCGATGCCCCCAGCACTTTGCGTACACCAATCTCTTTGGTACGCCGCGCTGCCGAATAAGCCGTTAAACCAAACAGGCCGATACAGGCAATAAAAATGGCCAGCGACGAAAACAAGGTAAACAAATGGCCAAATTGCGTATCCTGCCGGTATTGGCGGTTGTAAAAATCGTCCAGGAAAAAGAAATCAAATGATGATTCGGGAAAGCTGTTATTCCATGTAGCTTTGATGTTATCAAACATTTGCGGCATATTATTTTGGCTCACTTTGATAGAGAAATAACTCGACGGAATCCAGGATAGCGCCGGATCCATAAACAAAATAAGCGGCGTATATTTTTGCTGTAACGATTGCTGGTGATAATTTTTTATCACGCCAATAATTTCCTCGGGGTGTTTATCGATGGTTTCTACCCACACCTTTTTACCAACGGCGTCCTGAGCCGAAGCAAAACCAAACTGTTTTACCGCCGATTCATTCATCACCACACCGACAGAGTCGGCTGGGCGACTTTTATCAAAAGCGCGGCCGGCTATCAGCTGCATACCATAGGTTTGCATAAAATCGTGGTCAACCTTTAGCATTTCGTAAGTACGTTCCTCTGATTTTGGTGCGCCAAAACGCCTGTTGGCTAAAAACATGCCTACCTCTTTACCGGGAACCGCGCCCGAAATAGTTACCGCTTTTACGCCGGAAAAACCTATTAAGGTGTTTTTGAAAGCTGCAATTTTTTGACCATAATCTGGCGTATTAACCGGTGTTTTGATGACAATGGTCTGGTTGATATTTACACCTGTGTTTTGGCTGCTCATGTAAACTATTTGCCTGTACACTGCAAAAGTTGCCGCTATAAGCAGTACCGATGCCATAAACTGGAAAGCCACCATACCCCTGCGCAGTAACACCCCGCTTTTTGAAAATGCAAAGCGGCCTTTAAGTACGGCTATAGGCTTCATCCTGGCCAGCACCGTAGCAGGATAAATACCCGAAAGCAAAATACTGCCAATAAACACCATGGTAATTTTCAATAACAGCGGGCCGGTAAAAAGAAGCCCGTAGCTGCCCGCGCCATATAAATAATGTATTAAGCCATACCTGGCTACTATTACCAGCAAAATTGCCATCAATAATGCTATAACATTGATGATAACCGATTCTGTTAAAAACTGCATAATTAATTGTGGCGCATGAGCGCCGCTAACTTTACGGATGCCTACTTCACGCGCCCTGTCGACAGATTTGGTAGTAGCCAGGTTAATGTAGTTAATACAGGCTATCAGCAGGATAACGTACGAAATAATACTCAGAAAATTTACAGCAAAGCGATTGCCTTTGGCCTCAATTTCGTACGGTTTGGCGGGGTTTAAATGAATATCGGCCAGCGGCACCAGTTGGATGGCCCATTTTAACTCTTTGAGCGAAGGGCCGGTTTTATAATGCTCGGCAAGGGCCGGAAATTTAGCTTCCAGCGCCGGGATATTAGTATTGGGCTTTAGTTTTATAAAGGTATAGCTTTCATGCTGGTACCAAAAGTTTTTGGCAAATTCAGCAGTGTTTGCCCATGAGATAAGCATACTGAACTGCATGGTGGAGTTTGCTGGCAAATCTTTAAAAACACCGGTAACCATACAATGCAGGGTATTATCCAAACGGCTTATATCCAATATCTTGCCCATGGCATCGGCATTCCCAAAATATTTTTTTGCCGCCGACTCCGAAATAACTACCGAATTGATACGGTTGAGCGCCGTAAACTTATCGCCTTGCAATAAGGGATAGGCAAAAAAATTAAAAAAGTTACTATCGGCAAAGCAAGCATGTTCTTCACGAAACTTGATGTTGTTGTACCGCACAACACGTTCAGCACTGTTCCAGTTTATACGGGTATAAGAGGCTATTTCCGGAAAATTGGCCTTCATGGCCGGTGCATACCCATTGGTACTCGTAGGCCAGCTATCGGTTAGGTTATCGCCTTTGTAAAACTGGCTCTCTACCCGGTAAATATTATTGGCATCGGGATGCTGCGTATCAAAACTTTTTTCGAAATTAACGTAGGCGCAAATCAAAATAAATGCCGCCAGACCCAATGCCAGGCCAATTATATTAATAAAAGTATAAACCTTGTTTTTAACCAGATTGCGGTAAGTAACCAGGAGGATATTGCGGATCATATGTAACGGTTGATTGCTAAATATAAGAAAAAAATCAGCCCCCTCTAAATCTCCCCCGTAAGGGGAGACTTATGTTTGTCAATAAAAAACCCTCCCTTCCGGGGAGGGTTTGGGTGGGGCTCACGAATTCTTAATAAACTCTTTCTGGTACATCAGCGGGCTTTTGCCGGTTACCAGTTTAAAATGTTTGTGAAAGGTTGAAAAATTATTGAACCCGCTATCGTAGCATAATTGTTTAATATTCAGCTTGTCCTCTATCAACAATTTACAGGCGTGACCTACTTTTATTTCGATGATGAACTGCGAAAAGGTTTTACGGGTTTTTGATTTAAAGTAGCGGCAAAAGGAATTGGAGCTTACGCCGGCTATTTCGGCAATCTCGTCCAGGTAAATCTTCTTCCTGAAATTTTGCATTGAGTACTCATAAATATTGTTCAACCGGTCATTCTCCGAATCGTTATGATCGTATTTAAACCCAATAGAGGCCATATAAGCCGAAGGGGCGCTGGTGGCAATAGCATTTAATGCCTTCAGCAGCATAATAATCCGCTCGGCGCCGTCGGTACTTAGCATAGCGGCCATTTGGGCGGCTACTTTTTCTTTTGCCGTCCCGGTAACCTGCAACCCGCGTTTTGATTTTTCGAGCAACACCTTGATCAGTTTATTTTCGGGTAGTTGTAAAAATTGCTCGCCCCAAAAGTTTTCGCAAAAGTGTACAACAAAAACCTCTACCCCATTTTTATTTTCACCGGGGGTAAAATATAAATCGTCAAAACGCCAGTAGTGTGGCAGGTTGGGGCCAACCAACACCATATCGCCCGATTTGAATTGTTTGATGCTATCGCCTATGAACTGCGTACCGCTACCTTTTTTCAGGTAGATCAATTCCAGTTCGGGATGGCAATGCCAGCGGTTATTAATATCGGGCAATACATCGTGCCGAACACTAAACGAGTGTGCAGGGCCCGATGAAACTTTTAGTAACAGCGGTTTCATTCAGCTTAATTTACAATTTATGCGCTAAATATAATCAATAATTGTAAAAAAAGCTGATTATAGTATTTTTTTAGTCGTTTGAAAAAAAGAGCAAGCACTATGCTCAAGTTACACGATATATTTTAATATATTGCCATCTGATAAACCCAATTATTCATTAATGAAACCTTATTACAAATTACTGCTACCGGCATTGCTTTTGCCTTTATTTTCTGTAGCACAAAGCAATTACAAACCCGGTTACGTGGTAACGCTTAAAGGCGACACCCTGCGCGGCGAAATAAACCAGAAAGAATGGTTTGGTAATCCTAAAAGCATCGAATTTAGAGGCACTGCAGGTGTTAAAACCTACACGGTAGATGACATAAGCTATTTTGAATTGCTTAATTCATCTATTTATCAAAGGTATTCCGGCGAGATCAGCATGGATGAAACCAATATATCAAAGCTGCAAGTTGGTATAGACTCAACTAAAAAGCAGGATGTGGTATTTTTAAGAGTGGAGCAAAATGGACCCAATGTAACCTTGTATTCATACATCGATGCAAAAAAAACCAGGTTTTTTATCGCTGATAATAAAACCGATCAGGTTAAGGAACTTGTTTACCGGATTTACTATTTGCCAGATCACGGCGTACAAACCCGCAGCGAAAATATTTACATACCACAACTGTATGACCTGGCCATTAAATATAACCCGGCATCGGAGAAATTAAAACGCGAAATAGAAAATGCTACTTATAGTTTACCCGACCTGAAAAACATTTCCCAAAAGCTTAACAATATTACTGTAGATAAAAAAACCTACGGTGGTAAATCGGCGTGGAAATTTTTTGCCGGCGTGGGTGTTAATGCTACGCTGTTTACAACCAGCCCGGGCACCAGCCAGGGTACCCAATTTTACAACGCTAAAAACACAACATCTGTGTACCCCGCAGTGGCAGCAGGCATAAATTTATATCCAAACCCAAGTGTTGGCAAACTCATTGTACGTGGCGAAATAATGGTTACCGGAGCGGCGTATAAGAACTCGGTAGATCTTTATTATAACCAGCCGGATATACCAAAATCTGATTTTAATGTAAAGGAATTTTTAGTTATTGTTAACCCGCAGGTGGTATACAACATTTATAACACCAACGATTTTAAATTCTTTATCGACGCCGGTATATCCTATACTTTCGTAAAAACCACGGGCAATTCTATCTACAACAGCCATCTTCAAACAACTATGTCCAACTACCTTTCTCTAAGTTCGGGACTGATCAGTTTTCCTATTAAGCTGGGTGTAACTTTAGGTAAAAAAGTGGATATATATGTTTCTTATTCCACCCCTGCAGCTATTACCAATAGCAAGAATTATACTATAAATGCAAACAGCATTAAAGCGGGCATTAACTACGAGTTTTAAAGTAAAAGAAAAGCGTCCCGGTATCTCACCTCCGGGACGCTCCGTTATTGCTTAAACCAATAACATCAACTAAATCCAGATCAACCTCGCGTATGATCATTGCTTGCCATCTTTCTCAGGGATGGCCAGATTTTAAATATCGTTTGGGGCTTTATCCCTCATTAAAACGGCCCGCCGCCCGGAGGTGGTCCGCCCGGGCCAGGGCCACCCGGACCACCAGGCCCCATTGTTGGTTTCTTGCCTGCAAATTTCTGTAGCTTAAGTGTAAAACTTAACAAATAATACCTGCCCAGCCTGTTACTGCTGGTTTGGGTTACATAGCTGCCACTCTGCGTGCTGGTATAACCCGTATTTTGATTAAACACGTCCATTGCCGATAGGCGGATAGTACCCGCATTTCCTTTCAGAAACCTGCGTTCAACATAGGTGTTTAATATATTGGGATTGGTTGCACCTTTGTAACCGTAATAAAACATTTTCGAGTAATCGTAGCTTACTGTCCAATCTTTCCACAAATAATTTTTGCCGTTGATACCCAGGTTAAGCGAACTGAAATTATTATTGATATTGGCCGTAGTGATCGAATTATTCGATTTATTTACCGCATAGGTTGTACTAGCCTCGGCATCTACAACATCAGTAATACTCAACCGGAATCTGACGCCTTGTGACAGCACCAGGTTTTTTGCAATATTTTTCTCGGTTGTCATGGCATAGCTGGCAGAATCTACATTACTTATATAAGAGATGTTATTGTTGTATGCAATGTTGCCTATAAAGAATAAATTATATTTTCTTTTTTCCCATGGCTTGGCAAATACATAAAAGCCTTGTGCCGAGTAGTAACCATCGGCATTTAAATACTGGGTTAAAATACTTCCGGCCAGTTTGCTGTTTGGTGTGTACGTTTTAGGGTAATTAATGGTATTGGCCACTATCTTATTATCAGTAGTTGTGAAAGATAAATTGCTAAAAAACACATTGCCGCTCTCGAAATTAAACTTGTTGTACCTGATGGATAGGTTGTTATTAAACTCCGGCTTTAAATCGGGGTTACCTTGTACGGGGTATGATGCATTGCTAAAATCGGTAACAGGTTGTAGCTCGGTATAAGTTGGCTGGTTGCTCACCCCGTTATAGTTTAAGCTTAACGATTGGTTGCGCGAGAAGTTATAAATGAACCTGGCATTGGGCGCTAAGTTAAAAGTATGACTATCTGTTGGTGAAGCACCGTTGGTTAAGGATTGCCCCCGAAGTATGGTCGGCTGTGCAACCACACCTAAGGTGTAATTATATTTTTTATCGATAAAGCGATAGTTTACTCCAAAACGATTGGTAATAAATGTGGAGTTGTAATTATTGCTCAGTAAGCCATAATAATCTTTGGTAACCCCGTCAACGTTCAGTGTATCGGTCAGTTTATCGGCAGTGGTATAGGCATAGTGGTAGGCATATGTTAATTCAACATAACCTTTTTTGCTTATGGGCTCTAAAAAGGATACGCTTGTACCCAAACTATCGGTACGGCTGTTGGTATTTATAAACTGGTTTAACGGCGCATTTGCAGCCCCATCAAGGTAAGTGTAAACCGGGTTTTGGTATTTATTGATCTTGTATGACCCTGCACCAACATTTACACTAAAGTTGCGGCCTTTGCGGGCAAAACGATGGTTAAATAACACATTGGCCCCATAATTTGGCTCAGTTTGATTACTGTAGGTATCAAAATTATAGTTAGTTATGGTTTGCGAGTTATTAACCAGCAAACTGCTGCCTAACTGTGTGGTAGTTACCCGCGCGTAAGCAAATGACGGTGTAATTTTTATGTAGTTAACCGTATCGGGCTTAATTTCGATATTGAAGTTGAAGCGATGGTTCAGCTTTTCGTTGTTTTGGGTATTGTTATTGGTGTTGGTGCTTGGGTTTGATGTAGATATGTTGTTTTGAATGGTTTTGTTAATGGTATATATCGAGTTATCGGCAAAGCTATAGCTGCCATAAGCGGTAACTTTTTTGCCCCAGCTATCGCGGTAATTAAGGCCAAATGACCGGGCTGTAGTAATACCGTTGGAGTTACTGCTGTTGCCCCCCGGAGGCCCACCCGGGCCGCCACCCCTTGGACCACCACCGTTAAAGCTAAACAGGTTGGTATTGGTGTTATTTAAGTTGCCCAAAAAGGCCAGTTGCTGATCGCCGTTAAACTTGAAAAAATTTGCCGACGCCACGTATCGGTTCCCTTCCTGGCTGTTAGGGATGCCGGGGATAGCGTCGCGGCCCCCACCTAAGCTGGCCTGGCCAAAGTAGCCATAGTTTTTGCTTTGCTTTATGGTAATGTTCAGTATTTTTTCGGGCTCGCCGCTTTTTACGCCGGTAAGGTTGGCCTGATCGCCGTAATCATCAATAATCTGGATGTTTTGTACAATATCGGCGGGCAGGTTTTTGGTGGCCGATTTTACATCGCCACCAAAAAAGTCTTTCCCGTTTACCCTTACTTTGGTTACGCTTTTACCCTGTGCGGTAATGTTGCCGTCTTTATCTACATCAACCCCGGGCAGTTTTTTTATTACATCCTCCACAGGGGCATTATCACGAACCGGGTAAGCCGCGGCATTAAATTCAACCGTATCCTCTTTAAGCTTTACCGGGTTAACATCAGATATGGTAACCGTGTTAAGCATATAAGTGTCATTTTTAAGAATGATTGGCTTTAACAATACAGGGGTGCTGGCATTATCCAACACAAAACGACGGCGCAACCCCTGGTAACCTATCGAGTTTAAAACCAGGCTAAACTGGTTTGTTTTTACATCATCAAAGGTAAATGCACCCTTACTATCGGTAATTACTTTGGTACTATCGGTACCTGTTAGCAATTTAACAGTAGTACCCGGTAAGATTGCCCCGGTCGAGTCGGTGACAGTTCCCCTAACCCGCCTGCCCGTTTGGGCAAAGGTTGTGAGGCTAAACAGCAGTGCTGCGATTATCAGATATGTAGATTTAAGTTTCATGGTGTTGTGGCTTATTAACAACACAAAGCAATAACATCAGCATCGCCCCCAAAAACGCAATAGACAGGGGCACTACAAACGTAGACGAAGGCACGCTTTTCACCTATAAACCCATGTATTTGCCACCTTAAACTCCAATAACATTATTTAACGGTTAATTTTGGCCATTTGTCGGCAAGTTATGCCTGTTAGGCGATTATGGTTGATTGATAGCCAATTGGTTTAGTAATATTGAACGATTATTAAACCGCCATCGAAAATCTTCAGGTCAAGATTTTCTGTCGAAAAATAAAAAACATAAATAGTCTTGATTCTCGTATCTTGACTTCTGATTATAACCAGCAATGAGCCTCAAATCAAAAAGCACTACGATTACTATCCTGATTCACGTATTAATATGGGCCGTACTGGTTTTTGCGCTGCTTTTATATCAGCCCCTTACCTGGAATATTATATTACCTTATCAATTCTGGGTAAAACAGGCTTTGGTTATTGTTGTGCTGGTGGTTGCTTTCTATGTCAATTCTATTGTACTTGTGCCGGTATATCTATTAAAAAACCGCACCGGAATGTACTTCCTGATTATCATTGGGTTAATAATAGCCATATATTTTTTAAACAACCTTTTCGACAGTGCATTAAATATGCACCAATTAATGGATGCAGCTACGCACAAACACAACAGGCCGCCAAAACAGGGTGGCGGCAAAAATCATATTTTTGATTTTGTAATTGTGTTTATTATGGCATTGGTATTGGGTATCAGCACCAGCATTACCGCTATTCAAAAATGGCAGGCCGATATCAGGCTACGCGAGACTTTAGAACAGGATAAGATCAGCTCGGAGTTATCATTCCTGAAAGCGCAGATCAATCCGCATTTCTTTTTCAATACGCTAAACAACATATACGCGCTTACCCATATTAATGCAGATACATCGCGCAAGGCTATTCACCAGCTTTCGCGGATGATGCGGTATGTGTTATATGATACCCAACATGGCGCCGCCCTGCTAAGCCAGGAAATAGCCTTTATAAAAGACTACATCAGCCTGATGGAACTGCGCCTTACCGATAAAGTGACGGTTACATTCAATCCCCCCGCCGTGGTTAATGACATGACTGTTGCTCCCATGATATTTTTACCATTTGTTGAAAATGCCTTTAAACACGGCATCAGCGCTACGCTACCGAGCGAAATCCTCATCAGCGTTGAACAAAATGCCGAGATGCTGGAACTAAGGGTAGAAAACTCCATTTATAAAGACGCCAACCCCAACCTGGAAGAAAACAAAGGCATTGGCCTTACCAATACCCTGCGCCGTTTAGATTTGCTTTATGCCGGCAAATACACATTGGATATAAAGGAAGATGTCGACGCAAACACCTATAAAGTTCACTTAATACTCAACCTGTCATGATATTAAACTGCATAGCCGTTGATGATGAGCCCCTGGCCTTAGGCCTGGTTTGCGCCTTTATTGAACAAACGCCCTTTTTAAAACTTAAAGGCCGCTATAGCAGTGCGGTTGAAGCGCTGGTTGGTTTGCAGGACCAAAAAGTTGACCTTATTTTCCTGGATATACAGATGCCCAACTTAAACGGCATCGAGCTGGCCCGTGTGCTGGATAGCCGCGGGACCAATAAACCGCGCATCATTTTCACCACCGCTTACAATCAGTTTGCCCTTGAAGGTTATAAAGTTGACGCGCTGGATTACCTGCTTAAACCTTTTAATTACGAAGAGTTTTTGCACGCCGCAAACAAAGCATTAAGTTATGCCGAACTGTTACAGCGCTCAACCAGCCCAGCCCCCGCAGCAACAGCCGCGCCCGAAGAGCACCGCATTGAGGACGATTACCTGTTTTTAAAGATAGAGTACCAACTGGTACGCATAGCGCTTAAAGATATCCTGTACATAGAGGGCCTGAAAGATTACGTTAAAATATACCTGCAAGGCACCGAGAAAGCCCTGCTTTCGCTCACCAGTTTAAAGTCATTGGAAGAGAAACTGCCATCAAAACGTTTTATGCGGGTACACCGCTCGTTCATTGTATCGTTAGATAAGATAAACTCCATTACCCGCAACGCACTGCAAATTGGCAAGGTAAACATTACCGTTGGCGATCAGTATAAGGATGCTTTCGGGGTATTTTTGAGTAAGTGGGTGTAAAGCCTCACCCTGCCCTCTCCAAAGGAGAGGGTTCTAAAAATCACGGAAAATATAATCGAACCTTTCCTACATGCTAATCAAAAGTCCTCTCCTTTGGAGAGGATTTAGGTGAGGCTCCTTTTATTGCAATTTTTTCTTTCCCATTCTCCCGCATTAAATAATAATCCCTAATTTTATTTTATGCAAGAGGTAACAGTATCCTGGCTTAAATCGCTCGAAGCTTTAGAGCATGTCCCGGATGATCAGCTGCAATGGCTGATAGATAACAGTGAATACAAAATTATTGAAGATGGTACGCTGCTTAATGAGCCTGGTACCCCCGCCACCGGGCCGCATATTATTGTTGAAGGCAGCATGCGTTTTTACATGTTGCAGAGCCGCGGCCGCCGCGATTTTGTTGCCGCCGGGCCTGGAAGTATAACAGGGTACCTTCCGTTTTCGCGGGGCCTCATTTCAAAAGGCTATGCCGAAGCAATTGGCGAATTACATATATTGAGCTTCCGTACCGAGCGGATCAATGAAATGATCAAAAATCATTTTGAGCTTACCCAGGCGTTAGTGCACATCATGACCAACCGCGTGCGCGACTTTACAGCCCTGCAGCAGCAAAATGAAAAAATGATGGCCCTGGGCAAACTATCCGCCGGGCTGGCCCACGAGCTCAATAACCCGGCATCGGCCATTGTACGCGATTCCACATCACTAAGCAAGCATTTACAGTTAGCGCCCGATGCCGTAAAAGGCATGTTTGCCATCAAAATGACCCCCGAACAGGTTGATGGTGTAACCGGCGAAATGTTTAAAGTGCTTGGGGCAAAAGAGGGAACACGCCTGAGCCTTAAGCAACGCACGCAGAGGGAAGACGAAATTGGAGAATGGCTTGACGAAAACGAGATAGAAAACAGTTATGAAATAGCCGAAAGCTTTGTTGATTTCAATTTTACGTTAGAAAACCTCGACGCTTTAAAAAGTTATATCCCAAAACAGTTTTTGTCGACCATCCTTAACTGGATGAGCAACAAGCTGGTGGCCGAAAAAATGATCCAGGATATCCAGGAGTCATCCAAGCGGATAGCCGAACTGGTAAGCTCGGTTAAAACCTTTACGCACATGGACCGCGGGCAGGATAAGCAGTATGCCGATATCCATATTGGTATTACCAATACGCTTACCATGCTGGGGTACAAAATTCGTAAAGGAAATATTACCGTTGTTGAAGATTTTGACCGAACTTTGCCCGAAGTAAAAGCGCTGATTGGCGAACTTAACCAGGTTTGGACAAACCTTATTGATAACGCCCTTGATGCCATGGCACCGGCGGGCAAAGGCATCCTGACCATTAAAACCCGGCGCGACCGGGAATTTGTGGAAGTTTTTATTATCGACGATGGCCCCGGCATCCCCGAGGATATCCAAAGCCAGATCTTCGATCCGTTTTTTACCACTAAAGAGATGGGCAAGGGTACCGGCATGGGGCTTGAAGTGGTGCAACGGATTGTAAAACAACACCGCGGATCGATCAAAGTAAAATCGACGCCCGGTTGTACAGTATTTAATGTTTGTTTCCTGATTGACGGGTAGCAAAACATTTTTTTAGTTAAAGCATTAAACATCAAGTCAAGATATAAGAATCAAGATAAGCGAAAACACAAGAATTAATATTCTGCCGACCGTTTCTTTATTAAAAAAAAGTTTAGATTAGGTTATCATTGTCTTCTTTCTTGATTCTTGAATCTAATGTCTTGATTCTTTTTAATTATTACCTGTAGCAAACCCTATGAATCGACCTATTATATTTTCAATTGATGATGATCAGCAGGTACTACGGTCTATTAGCCGTGATTTGCGATCACAGTACGGCAAAGAGTACAAAATATTAAGTACAACATCGGCACAGGAAGCACTGGAAACGCTTACCGAACTTAAGAATGGTTCGGATGTAGTGGCCCTGTTTCTTTGTGACCAGCGCATGCCCGAAATGGAAGGCGTTAAATTTTTAGAAAAAGCAAAAAAAGTATTTCCTGATGCCAAACGTGTATTACTTACGGCATACAGCGATACTGAGGCGGCCATAAAAGCCATCAACGATGTGCAGCTGGATTATTACCTCATGAAACCATGGGATCCGCCGGAAGAAAAACTTTACCCGGTAATAAATGATTTGCTTGCAGACTGGCATAACAGTTATATTCCCGAGTTTGTAGGCATCAAACTGGTTGGATACCAGTTTTCGCCGCAATCGCATGTGATAAAAGATTACCTGGCCGGCAACCTTATCCCCTATCGCTGGCTTGATATCGAAAAAAATGTTGATGCAGGAAGCTTGTTGGCTTTAAACAACCTATCTACAGATTGCCTGCCTATGGTGTTTTTTGAGGATGGCAGCTACCTGCAAAAACCATCAATACAAGGCATAGCAGCCAAGCTGGAAAAAAACACCCAAACATTAACTGATGTTTATGATGTGGTGATTATAGGCGCCGGCCCCGCCGGCCTTGCCGCAGCGGTTTATGGCGCATCCGAAGGTTTAAAGACCTTGCTGATTGAGCGTAAAGCTCCGGGCGGACAAGCAGGCACCAGTTCGCGGATTGAGAATTACCTGGGTTTCCCGGCAGGCCTGAGCGGTGCCGACCTTACCCGCCGCGCCATTACACAGGCCATGCGTTTGGGCGCCGAATTTTTATCGCCGCAATCGGTTAATGATATCAAACAAAAAGATGGCTACAAAACCATTATTTTAGATGACGGACCCGAAATTATAAGCCGTACCGTAGTGATAACTACCGGCGTTGATTACCGCAAACTGGAGGTTAAAGGCGTTGAAAACTTTACCGGCGCCGGCATTTATTATGGCGCTGCCACTACCGAAGCCTCGGCTTGTACAGGCAAAGATGTTTATGTGATTGGCGGTGGCAACTCGGCCGGACAGGCGGCCATGCACCTTTCAAAATACGCCACCAAGGTGCACATTGTGATCAGGCGGGAAGATTTGGTGGCAACCATGTCTGCATACCTGATTACACAAATCAGCGAAACGCCCAACATTGAAGTGCTGGGCAATACCGAGATTGTAGAAGCACACGGCGGCAACTGCCTTGAAAAATTAACCTTAAAAAACTGTATAACGCAAGAAACTTTTACCAATAAGGCTGCTGCCCTATATATCTTCATTGGTGCTAAGCCCTATACCGATTGGATTAAACTCGACATTATAAAAAACAACAAGGATTTTATTGAAACCGGACGCGAGCTGCGCAGCTATGAAAACTTTAACAAAGTATGGAAGCTTAAGCGCGATCCGTTTTTACTGGAAACCAGCTGTTCAGGTATTTTTGCCGCCGGCGATGTACGCGCCGGGGCCATGAACAGGGTAGCATCTGCCGTGGGCGAAGGTTCAATGGCAATTAGTTTTGTTCACAAATATTTAGCTGAAGTTTAACAACACAACATGCAAAACGACGACGAAATATGCCAGCACCTGGCGGCAGTTACCGATATTAAACAACCAAAGGATTACCTGTGCGAAGAATGCATTAAAACACATTCATCATGGATGCATCTGCGTACCTGCCAAACCTGTGGCATAACGCTGTGCTGCGATAGCTCGCCCAATACCCACATGACCAAGCATTTTGAAGCCACCGGCCACCCGGTCGTGATCTCGGCCGAACCCGGCGAAAGATGGTTATGGTGCTATGTGGATAAAGCGGTGGTGGGGTATTGAGGTTCGAGTTGTGGGGAGCGTGGTTCGTGTGTTGCCGAATTGTCCGCCGCTGGGTACATCGGGCAACACACGAACCTGGAACCCCGCAACACGATCCCGAAACCACGAACCCTAAAACTATCCTTCCAGGTACCTATCCAGCGAAATTGGGCCTGAGCCTATGATGGTGAACACCGACAGGAGGATTAATGCGGTTACGGATGGCCATTCAAGGGTATTTATGGGTTCCCGGAAAATGCCGGTTACAAACACAGCTCCCAACACAATGGGGATCTGGATAAGAGATGCCAGCCGGGTAAATATACCAAGGGTTATCAGGATGCCGCCAATCATGTGGGCAAACGTTACGTAATAAACCAAAACCATCAATACACCGGGCGATAGATCTACAACATCCTGGCTGTCAATAAGGTCGCGCAGGTAGGCTGTGTTTTCCATAAAGGCAATGCCTTTCAACAATAAAAATACGCCAAGCGCAATACGTACAACATCAAGAAATTTAGGGTGATGCGTATCGCCCCAGTGTTCAATTTTATGAACTACGCTCATGACAGCCTCCTTATTTTTTTAAAGTATAATTGGTTTTGTTGGGCAAGCGGCTCATTGGAGATCAAAGCGGCTTGCTTGCACTATATAAATATAGTAACAAACTTGTTATAATTGCAAATTGTTTTTTTTCGAGATATAATCATAGGTCATTTAAAATCAACTTATTAAATTGACTAACTGTTGTATTATTACAAAAATGTGCGATGGATATAAATTTCGATCATAATAAACTACTCAAAAAAATAGCAAAACAACGATTGAGCACCTACGGTATTATTCAAAAAGGAACATCAAGAACTTTTCTGAAGGATCATGGCTGGTATACCATCGTAATTGAATTTCAGCCTTCGGGGTTCGGCAAGGGCACTTATTTGAATGTTGGTGTAGATCTCAACTTTTATCCGCAGCAACATTTTTCGTTCTCTTACGATTATAGGCAAAAGGAATTTCTCGAAGCCAAAAATGAAGATCAGTACACTGAGGTAGTTATTGACTTTTGCAATTTCGCCATAAAAAAAACCAAAAAGCTGGAAACCGATTTCAGCGATATTGGAACCGCTATCGAAACAGTAAAGAAGTCGGGTAGCAAAGAGTTGTGGAATAAATATAATTTGGCAATATTATATGGTTTAACAGGTAATTTACCCAAGTCAAAGAGGCTTTTAGATGAAATCCGAGAAAAAAAACATCAATATGATTATGAATTCGAACGACAAAAAGTCGTGATAAGCATACTAAGCTGCATGGATGAACTCGAGCCATTTATTAATAAAATCCAGGACATCATTGCGCAAACAAGGTCACTTAAAAAGCTGCCTGTTTATTTATTAGGAAATTTTACCGAAGTAAAAACTAAGCGAACTATCGGTAAGCGTGTATTGTCATTTTTCGACAGATGAGTATCCTATTTATTCAATCCCCACTCGGTCATTTAATACAGGATCGCTTGCTTCAAATTTGGTCTCAAATGGCACCATCAAATTATCAAGGCCGCCATTATCAAGCAGCTGTTTCTGCTGTTTTACAAAATCTGTTACATCTTCAATTTTCCTGATTTGATGTTTGCCAAAATCTTCCAGCATTTTCCCTTTTAAACCCAATTGAATAGCACGGCGCTGTAGTTTATTTCCGTACGGGTCATGATCGGGGTCCCATTGCAAGCGCACGTCCTTTTGATCCAGATCATTTTTCCATTGTTCGTGGCTTTGGTAATATTTAGGGTTAAATGAAGATATGGCTGCTTCGCCCAGGATTTTCTCTAAATCCGTCTTTTGAATCCAAAGGGCAAGCACTCTTTCCTGGTTTTCCTTTTCGGCCCAGCCGCAACGGTACATCATCCATAAAAAATTGGGTTTTATCCACGACATCCGGCTATAACTATAATGGTTACCGCCCAGGTACTGGTTTTTTACTGCAAAATCGGCGATGTTACGATTATAAGCCTGGTAAACAACAATAAGGTTTTCGGTTTGGTGGCCTAATAAATGCTGGCCGGTTTTGGGCAATCTTTGGATACTATCCCGGTATAATTCGGTAGTGATGTGTAGCAGATTGTTTTTTGTTAAATTGGTATTCATTAATGTATTATATATTCATATTTTGATCCTTACAGATCATATTCCTTCAACCAACCTCTTAAGGTGGCCAGGTCTTTTTTTACAGCAGTTGTAAACGCTTCCCTGCTTATAGTTAATTGTTTAGCGCCATCCTGTGCGCCGCCAAGTTCATATTCGCAGTGCAGGCTCATAGGGCCGTTTATTTTTTGCTCCTTTAATATACGAAAATATTTTGAAAAATCCACCATGCCCTCGCCCAAAGGCACACTTTTTACCTGCCATTTTCCATCTTTTTTGTCCCAGTAAAAATCTTTCACATTGGTGGTTTTAATCCGAGGGATAAGTGTTTGGATAGATGTAGGCCAGGTATCGGCTCCTTCGGTAGTGGCGTGCCGCACATCATACCGGCAGCCTATAAAATCAGGATTGGTTCCCTCCATTCCCAGCCAAAGGTCCCAAACCGAGGCGCCAAATAACTCGCCCGAATGGTTTTGATAAGCGCCATGTATGTTATATTGCTTATTAAGGGCCTCAAGTGCTTTAAACTGTTTGTTTATCGCCTCCAGGTTTTCGGGAATACTGATGCCTTTATTATAATCCAGCCAGGCCATACGGTAATACTTAATTCCCAACGCAGATGCCGCTTTTAAAATATCATGGGTGTATTTTTCATCTGGCGATTTAATGTTGGTTACAATGGTATAAACTTTTAAACCTGCCTGCTCAACCGCCGCGACTACTTTTGGCAGGTCGGCAGCCACATTCTCCGGCAATACATGCCCTCCGGGTCTTACTGTCAGGTCTACCCCATCAAAGCCCATATCTGCCGCCAATGAGGCCATATCAGCGTAATTGAGCCAATGCAAATGCTTGGAGAAAATGCTTACTTTAACTTTTCCGGGGGATGTATGGCCTGCATAAGCACTATTTAAGCTTCCGGGCATCGATAATCCTTTGGCGTTTAAACCCAATGCCATACCGGCGGTTGCCATTGTAGCTGCAGCGATAAACTTTTTGCGGCTGATGTTTTCCATAAGCTTTATAAATTGGTATGGCAATATACCAAAGCCAGATGGAATTTCAGAAGAAGAGTTGCGGGAGTATCAAGCCGGAAGTATTAAGCCCGAAATCATAGAAAAATTGGTTTATATCTTACGTATCGACTTTGTTCAGTCACGATAACTTAAGGCAAAATGTATTTATCAATCGAAACCAACATATTCCTTTTGCTTAACCTCAACATAGCCCGCGGTATTATCCCGATTGATATACATCACGATATGAAAAAAGTCGTTGTCAAACTGGTAAATGTTATTTATCGTATCGGCTCCCTGGAACTTCATGGGCAAACCTTGTTTTTTTGCCTGTGATATTAAATGAAAAATCTGTTCGGGGTGTGCTGTTTTATAGGTTACGGTACGCAGTATGGCCCCGCTGCTTAATTTCAAAGCTACTCCAATATCTACCGATTCTTGTTTTTTTTCGGCGTCGGTTTTACTTAAACGCTCAATGGTATTGCCATCAACCTCCTGGGTATAGGCCTTTTTAAAGCCTTTAGCCAAAACCAGGTATTTGTGTGCATCGGCATTTGTTAGGTTGGTTAAATTGGTAAGGTCATTAACTGTTATGCTTTGGCCAAACAGGTTGGCGCTGCAAAAACATAATAACGCTACAAACAGGAACTTTCTCATTTTAATTATCGAATTCAAATATACTTTTTTCTGCAACCAATTTAATTGCCCGGATGATAGCTTCTTTGAACATGCTTCAACACATCCTCGCGGTAAAATAATACATCTTTAAACTTACCCTCAATAATCCCCTGTGCCTGGTCGGTAAAGTTTTTAGATGTGGCGTCAAATGATTGGCCGCCGGTCATTATACTTTTGGCCTTTATCTTCGGGCCAAACTCCACCGCGGCAACAAAACTATTGCCCGAGTAACCATACCGTTTCAATGTATTTACCGTACGGCTCTGGAACGATGGCAATTGCCCAAACCCAGATCCCGTTAAACCCACCGGAATACTTGGCAGCTTATCATCAAACGTTATGCCATCGGCCGGGCGCTGGTAACGGTTCATATCACCCCAGGGCACCTGCCAGGTGCCAAAACGACTTTGCAGGTTTTTCATAACCGCGTTTAAAATCTCCAGCTGCTGCTTGCCAGGAGTTGCATTAGCCAGTGTTTTAATACGCTGGGTAATAAAAGTACTTTCCTGGTCGGTTTTGGGCGGAGGGAGTAATTTCAGCATGGCCGTACCCCATTCAATGGCCAGCGAGCTTGCTACCGAATTGACAGCCGTATTCCTATCCCATTGCTTCAATATCGCTATTGGCGCTGATAATGTGCTCTTTGACGAGTCGGGCGCACTGCCATAGGCTTTAAATAAGGCGGACAGTAGATCGTCAAAGGCAGCCAGGTAATGGTCGTATCCTTTTGCAATGAGGCCGTCAAGGGTCAGATGCCTGGCATCCTTCAATATTTTAATGGCCGTCACAGCACGGTAATTCTCGCCATCGGGCGCCATATAAGCCGGGTATTTACTTTTATCCGGACTGCCTGCACCGGCATCCGTATAAGGGGTAGAATTACAGTTTTGAATCCACCCCGTGGCAGGGTTTATCGTGGTAACAATTTCTTTTAACCGGTGCACACCTTGCCATTCGGTAGCGGGTGTGCTGCCGTCAACGGGTA
Source organism: Mucilaginibacter sp. P2_A5 (assembly GCF_056404995.1). NCBI lineage: Bacteria > Pseudomonadati > Bacteroidota > Sphingobacteriia > Sphingobacteriales > Sphingobacteriaceae > Mucilaginibacter > Mucilaginibacter sp. P2_A5. The sequence continues at coordinate 68,502 of NZ_JBFUCY010000025.1, read as the reverse complement.
AGCTCCAGTCATATTTGGGGTCGCGTTTGGGGATATAATTGCCATACCAAAAAATGGTGTTGCCTTTGTCATCGGCATAAACAGTGGCGTTGGTAGCATTTGATACCAGGTCCATGGCTTTTTTGTATTCGGCCAGGTTATTTGCTTTGTTTATCTGCCATGATTCTAACAGCGCATTATATGAGCGGTTATTGGCCTTCAGCGCCAGCCATTTGCCATCCCGGCTACCCACTACAGGGCCATGGTGGGTATAGTATCCGGTTATCGTCTTCTGTTCAAGCTTATCGCCTTTTTTAATATTGACAACCAGTTTACGCTCTGTAACCGGTTTAAGTGCACCATTGTATTCATAAAACCATTTGCCGTCTTTTTTTACCATTTTTTCGGCATACAGGTCGGCTACATCGGCATAGCTGCTGGTATGCATCCATCCACAGTGTTTATTAAAACCCTGGTATATAAAAAACTGTCCCCAGGTTACTGCACCGTAGGCGTGCAAACCTTCTTCGCTCACCAGCTCCACCTCGCTGCGGAAATAAAAGGGCACATGCGGGTTGATATATAATAAAGCATGGCCCGATGCCGACCGCGATGGGGAGATAGCAAACCCGTTCGATCCGGTTTCGCGTTCGTTTACAAATTCATAAGCCCTGCCGGGCCTGTTTGGAATATACCCCAGTTTATCGCCGCCGTTTATATAAAACTCCTTTGTTTCATCCAGTTTAATCCCCCCTGTTTCGGTGGCGGCTACGCTTCCATCGGTAAACATCAGTGCGTACCAGGGCTCAAAACGTTTAAATACTTTGGGCTTTACTTCGGGATGTTTGTACAGGTAATAATTTATACCATCGGCAAAGGCATCCAATAGTTTTCTGAACGCCGGGGCGCTTGTTTTATAATCTTTGATTGCATCTGCACTATCGGCAATTAATTGTAGTTGGATATCTGTAGCCAAACTGCTTTCGCCGTCCACTTCGGTTTGTTTGCCAAACTGGTAAAGGTAATTGCGTTCTATCCCTTTAAAATTATCTTCGCACTGCGAGTACATCAATCCAAAAACTACACCGGCATCAGTTTTTCCATAAATATGTGGCACGCCATAATTATCGCGGATAATAGTTACTGATTTGGCCAGATTTATCGCTCGTTTTATTTCCTGCCGGTTAATTTTTTGAGAAAATACAAACACAGGAGAAAACAATAAAATAAAGATTAAATTCAATTTCATGGTAACAAATATTTTACCTGGACATCTAAGTAAATAAAGTAACGTTAGATAGACACTTATTAATAATATGAGGTAAATTTGAGCTTTTAAACGCAATATTTATATTGTATCTTCGTTTGCTTTAAATTATTCGTAATTTATTCAAGCGAGGTTAAATATAAAGTTGTTTAAAAGCTGCTGACACAATATAATAAAAAAATTGTTTATCGGTTATTACATCGGTAAATATAAGAGCTTGGATTAATCATCTTAAATGAGATCTGAGGTTTAGTTGATACAATATCACGTGAGAAATGATATTGCAGTGCGTTCCGGGGTGAGATACGGAACGCATTTTTTATTTAGTTTATTGGTTCACTGGTTCATTAGTTCATTGGTGGATGGCGGATTAAAACCCATAATTAGCTTTCAAAGCAGCCACCTTCAAAATTCCATGACATATTCCAGCTTATCTGCTCGTTGGTGAAAGCAGTTTATCCTGATAATTACCAGCTATAATACCACCTGCAAAGACCAATGAACTAATGAACCAGTGAACTAATGAACTAAACTGCTATAATACCACCAGCAAAGACCAATGAACCAATGAACTAATGAACCAATGAACCCTTCTCCCACGCCATTACCAATAACACCATTTGGTTGTATGTTCCGAGGCCGTGGGGTTGGTTGTTGGCTTTCAGGAAATTATCGTAAAAAATACTGCTTATCCAGCTAAGCTGCGTTTCGTAGGCTATCCAATAGGCACGTTCAGTTACAAAATCCTGGTGTACCTGTTTGGATATCATTGCTTTTAGTTCTTTATGGGCTACGGTGTCGCGCCGGCGCAGGGTATGCATAAACTCATCAACCGCTAAATGATAGGCAGAGTAGCGCAGCAGGCGGTCTTTTGATTTTATGCCGATGATAAACCCGGCAAAATCAGCTTCATCTTCGGCCCCGTAACCTACCTGGTGCGACATTTCATGACAAGCTACAAACGGCCTGTTAAATATGGGCATAGCGTAGTTGATCTGCGCTTCGGAAGTAAACGGGTTGTAGTAGCCGGATGTTCCTATATAATTCATCAGGAACGTGATCATGGATGGCTTTATGGCAGGATGAAAAGCGCGAAAATTGACAGAATCGGCCGAGAGCGCATTGACAGCATTTACCGCGGCTTGATAAATGACGCTATTGCTTTGAGCCAGGTCGGCCGCTGTAACCCTGGCGCGGCACGTGTTGGCGCTATCTATCAACAGTTTGGTTACGGCTTTCAAATCGGCCGTGGTAAATGTAGTGTCCCTTAAATTAAGGCGATCTGCAGCCGATGGCCTGAAATAATTCATCCCCCAAAACAAATAAAAAGCCACAATAGTTACCTGGAAGCTTATTATCCAGCCCAACAAATGCATCCCTGCCTTTTTAAACTGCTTTTTAAACAACAGCTTTATCATCCTGGCTATAGCCACAATTAAAACAACAATAACCGCGCTATAAAGTAAATCACCTACGCTAAAAGGGAATAAATTAAAAACAGGGTGAAAAATCCAGCAAACTATTTTATAAAATCCCTGCGAATAATAGCGCTCGACCAAGGCGGGATGGCCTGCCAGCAGCATTAGCAAAAAGATGGCAAGGGCCAAAACCAAAATGGCTAGTATCCTTTTAAGAAGCGGGCTTTTGCTGAAGTAATTACGCATTAGGTATCCATAGGTATTAACACAGGCAAGATAATAAAGCTTTGCCTTTAAGTTTGAATTGTTATCCCCGAATACAAAAAAAGCCCCTCAACAGGAGCCCCTTTTGTATTCGGATTAAATTAAATATTTATTTAATAGATACCGGCACCACAAAGGTATCCCATTTTAGGTTGAAGCCTTTTGGCGTTATAGTATAAGCAAGACTTTCGGCTTTTGGTCCGGTTTTACCTTTAACGGTTACACGCAGCTGGTCGTTCTCCTGTTTATACGTGTAAGCGCCCCATTGCTTAGGGTTTTTATCAAAGATAATTGTCCATGTACCACTTGCAGATGGAATTACAAAAAAAGCATACCTGCCGGCCGGAAGCGTTTTACCTTCAACCTTAATTGCTTTACTGGTTGTAAAGCTGGTTGCCGAATCGGCACCGGCGCGCCATACTTTATCAAATGGCACCAATTCGCCCAATATTTTGCGGCCTTTTACATATGGACTGCCGTATTTGATTTTAATTAGCGAACCGGCAACTGTAGCGCTTGTACTGTCAGGCGGGCTCGCCGGCTTGTTCTGGGCAAATGCCAGGCTGCTTAAAAATAAGGCAAATGCAAAAACAAATGCTGCTTTAAGTTGAAAAGATGTTTTCATAGTATTTCTCATAATTTATTTGGTATAAATATAGGATGAAATTTTGTTGGGTAGCAATTCATAATTTAAATAAACGCCGCCATTATTTATAAAAATGTTCTGATAACTAAAAACCATTGATAATCAGCGGTCAGCGGTCAGTGGTCAGCGGTCAGTGGTCAGTGGTCAGTGGTCAGTGGTCAGTGGTCAGTGGTCAGTGGTCAGTGGTCAGTGGTCAGTGGTCAGTGGTCAGTGGTCAGTGGTCAGTGGTCAGTGTGGAAAAGTCGATTTGACGAAGATTGTTTTAACTATTTAACATAATCCTACTCACACTACACACTACACACTACACACTACTCACTACTCACTACTCACTACTCACTACTCACTACTCAACTTTATAAGTATAAACGCTGCGGCCTACATTGCCGTTATCATCAATACCTTCAACTATTACCCTGTAATTGCCTTTGCCATCGGCATTATAAAAATCCAATGAGGCCATGCCATCTTTATCAGTAACTACATCAGGGTTCCAGTAAATGGTAACACGATCATCGGTTTTTTTACCCGGCCTAACCGATGCGCCATAAACAGGCGAATAAAATGTACGGGCTTTATAAAAGCCTTTCGGTGCATAAGTAATAATGCCCGGCGATAGCTTTTTATTTACCGGCAAACCTTTATTCTTTTTTGTTGTGATTAACAAAACACCGTTTGATCCCTGTAGTCCATAAATTGCCGCATCAACATTTTTTAGCATTTTAACACTCTCCACGTCCGATACATTTAAATCAGGTACCGAACCGCCTTGCATACCATCTATGATTACCATCATAGGGCCCGCTTCCGAAATCCCCACCCTTTCGCGCAAATAAGGTACCCCGTTAATTAATGAAACGCCAGGCAGGCGGCCTTCCAGGCTACGGCCGAGGCCCGATTGATCATTAAATTCGGTAATTGTATTGGTGTGCGAGTCTAAAAATTTATCCTTTACCACTACTTCCTTTAATAGTTTGCCGCTTGCATCTGCCATATATACCGCCGCCGGGGCCGGCTTTCTATCGCCCTCTCCGGAATCAACGCTGCCTGCTAAGCGTTTATTATCAGCAACCAATGCCGGCTCCTTGGGTTGATCCATAATAATCTGTGTATTGCTTTTCCCTTCGCTGGTTTTAGCCTGGATTACAAAAGCCGTATTATCTGTATAAGCCAGGCTGGGGAAGGTAAACCTGCCATTGGCATCGGTAACCTGGGTTAGCATACTGCCGCCATTTTGAGTAAGCAGGGTGATGTTGCCATTAGCAACAGGTGCCCCGCTATTGGTTTTAACAGTACCCGATATATCCAGGCCTTTTTCAACAGGATATGTTAATGCGGTAGCATTATCGTTGCCAAGCAGTTGTTTCCATTCAAACCTGCGGTAGCCCTGGGTAAGCATCAGTATATCCAAATCGGCGCGGGTATCATTGGTAACGTGATTAAAATAATAATTGGGCTGCTCAACAAAGCCTTTTAAATCCGATGTGAGCAGCAGGTGGGTTAAAATGGTAGTTTCGGCAGTTTCCTCCACGGGTATTTTTGCGGCATCAACTACCGATGCAGAAAAATAACCCACAACCGGTTTATCGTCCTTTTTGGCATTCAGCGTAAGATGTACCTTTTCCCTGGTTGTGTACGATGGTTTATTTACCGTCGTTTGCAAATTAATAAGATCATCATTCTGAATAAATGAAAGCCGCTCATTCATCGGCTCACCAGCCTGCGAAAACAGGGTAACCCGTACTATGCCCGTCTGAAAGTCTTTTTTACCCAGGTTAAGATCAAGCACCTGACCATCCAAAGCTGTTTTTACCGATCGTACAGCCCCGCCACCCGAATAAATGGTAATACCAATTTCTTTGTTTTTATTGGCCTGGTAATAGGCCCGGTTGGCGTTAATTTCTATTAATAGCTTATCGGGGTTGGTATTGTTTACAAGCAGTGTCATGCCCTTTTCGTCGGCCTTTGGCAAATCAACCGCAGCGCTGGTACCATCGGCATAGGTAAGTTTGGCTTTATAGGTTCTGCCTTCAACAGGGGTTATGTTAATAATACCCATCCCCAGGTGCCTGGTTTCAAATTTGGTTACTTCGGTATTCAGGTTGTCAACAATTACGCCCTTAATATTGGTCCCTATGCCGTTATGGTCAATAGCCTTAAAGGCAAGTTTAGCTGGAATGTCATTTACAAAGGTCCCGCCCTCCGGAAAAAACTGAATATCGTACTTATTGGCAATTTTAGTTTGCTGAGCTGATAGTGTACGCGTTTGCGATACGGGGCTGTTAATTATAATAGGCTGGTCAAAAACATTAGGGTCGGCGCTGTTCAGCATCCATTGGGTATAAGCCTTTATGTGATAAAGGCCCCTTGGCAGGCTGTTTGGCAAAGCAAAATCGCCCCAGGCCAGGCCGTTGTTAACCTGCAATGTTATATATTTTACCAAAGAATCGTTGGGGTTCACCAGGTCGGCATGCAATACGCCGCTTAACTTTGATGGCTGGTGTTGCTCGCCAAGTGTAAGATAGGCTTTAAAAAAAGTGGTATCGCCGGCGTTGTATGTTGTTCTGTCAAAGTGTAGATAAACTTTTTCGGTAGCTTTTGTGGTTGATAAGGTTTGCAGACGTGAGACTATTCCGTCTAACGAAAGCGGTGTTTTGGCATCCTGCGAAAACGCGGGTACACAAAAATATAAGGCGCAAAAAAGTGCAGGCACTATCTTTTTCATGCGGGAAGGTGTTTAAATAGAGGTGATTTAAATTGGTGATTAAATATACCTCAATTAACAGCACAAAACAAATAAAATAAGAGTCAAGAATCAAGATAAGCGCAAAATGCTCAAACCTAAATATTTTCTTCGTGGGCCAATGTTTTATTGAAATCGGATAATCTACGTTCCAATTTTTTTCTTGATTCTTGATTCTTGCTTCTTGACTCTACTACTGCACTTCGGCATTTTCCTTTATCTCTTCCCAATATACAGTTTCCAGGTAAATACCATTTTGTATGGCCACACGGGCTTTAACGTCCTGCAGTTGATTTTTGATCTCTGTGGCGTTGAGGTCGCTGCTTAGGGAGTGATAATAAATTGCATAACCAGTTTTACTGTTTATGAATTTATAATGTTTATCAGCGGGTTTCATAACGGTTTACTTAATATTAATGTAATATGCATTACGTTGTTATTGTTTTAAAAAACAGTAAATGTTACATAGCATTTTTTTACGGTGAAATTTATTTAACGGCCAGATACAGCATCAATAATTTGATAACATTTAATTAACATTGGATTAACAATTTCGTGACCTAGAGCTGCAAATTAATGGTTACATTTAGCCACGAAAATAAAAACAGCCAGCAGATACTAAATAGTTAGTATACACACTGTTAAATTGATTTTTACTTAAAAAGTATCATAAAAAATTTCAATAGATGTCGATATTCCCCAACTCAAACCAGGTTTTTTATGATTTATTTAACCGGGCGGTTGACAATGCCACTCAAATGGCAACCCTGCTTAATACCGCGGTGAACTCCACTGATACCTACGAGCAAAAATTTCAGTTTACACACATTGATAAGCTAAAAACAAAAAGTTACGAAATTACACACCAGGTATTTACCGAATCGGGGCGTACGCTTATATCTCCTTTTCAGCGCAAAGATATGTGCGAACTTGCAGCGGCGATTGATGACGTGGCGGATAGTATAGCTATGGCATCGCGCAGGATAAACCTGTACGATGTGCCTAAAATAACCCCTCCAATTATCAGCCTTGCTGATCTTATCCTGCAAACCGCCAAAGCGCTTGAAAGTGCAGTTAAAGCCATGAATAATCTGGGTAATTCGGCACATATTTTCGAAATCTGTAACAGTATTAAACAACTGGAATACCAGGCCGATACCGTTTACAACGAAGCATTTGCCGATTTACTGGCCACCGAAACCGATGCCATACAACTTATAAAATATACAGATGTATTTATGGCGATGGAAACAGCAACTGATAGCTGCGAAGATGCCACACTGATTATTGAAAGCATTTTGATAAAAAACGGCTAAAGGCTAAAGGCTAAAGGCTAAAGGCTAAAGGCTAAAGGCTAAAGGCTAAAGGCTAAAGGCTAAAGGCTAAAGGCTAAAAAAACAGCCCAGGATTTCTTAAATCCTGGGCTGTTTTTTTTATTAAAGCTTTGTGCTTTAAGCCTTCGGCTTTCAGCTTATTTCCCTTTATCAGTTGGGGGCTCGTCCTGGCGGTTGCTGTTATCATCTTTATCTCTCTCTTTTTCTTTCTTAAACTCAAGCTTGCCAAATTTGTAGCTCAGGCTTATGCCAAATGATTGTACGGGTATGTACCTTACATTGGTTTGGTAAAAGCCGGTGCCAAATGTTGTGGAACTCTGGCTTACATATTTGGCAAACGGATTTGATGCGGTAAGGCCAATGCTTGCCTTTTTGTTCATGAACATTTTACGCATGGCAAAATTGTAAAACACAAATTTAGGCTGTGTGCCCTGGATGTTTTTCTGGGAAGAGTTATAGTTTCCAAAAAATTCTGCGCTTAAATCATGACCGAAGTTGTATTGGGCATTAAGGTTTAAACGGTAAGCAAAACCGGTTACACTTGGACTGCCCGGATTGTTATTTGTCCGCTCAGAAAATATCATATTAGTGCGCAGGTTAAAATCTTTGGTAACCGGCAGGGATGCATATATATTAATACCGGTACGTTCTTCCGAACCTATGTTATAGCGTTTTGTTAACGCTACGTTGGTGTAGGTACTGCCGTCAATGCGTAAAGTATCATAAAAAGTGGTGAAACGCTGCAGGTCGTCGGTATTTTTACGGTAAAACGCAGCTATGTTAATATTGGCACCGCCATCAAATGATTTGTTGTAGCCCAATTCAAAGTTATCGCCACGTTCTGGTTTCAGGGTTGGATCGCCGGTGCTGATGTTGTGCGTATCGCTGATGTTAAGAAAAGGATTCAGGTCGCCATAATCCGGGCGCTCTATTCTGCGTGTATAGCTTAATTTAACCGATTGCGATTCGCTTATTTTATGCGAAAACACCAATGATGGTACTAATATATTGTAATTGGGGATATCGGTACCTTTAAAGTCGGCGGTGGTTACGGTATATTCATCCCTTAACCCAGCCTTGATATCTAAAAAATTATTGAATACCGAAGTAGTTAACGATAGATAATAGGCATAAATTTTACGGTCATAAGTAAAACCGTAGGTTTGGTTATGGTTGGGCACGTTGATGCCATTTAATAAAGTATCGGTAACTACATTGTTGTTAATGTGGTTAAAATCAAGTTTACCACCCGTTTCAATGGTAAAATTTTTGCTTACCGGGTGCGCATAATCAACAGAGATGTTGGTTTCCCTATCCTTACCCGGATTATTATTGGTAATACCTGTAGGTATGGTTCCGGCCTGTAAGTTCTGCAACAGTTGCGACGAGCTAAAACTATTGTTACCAAAGCTTGATGAATACAATATATCAAGTTCCTGCCCTTCTTTCTCAAAGGTTTTTTTGTAAGCCAGGCTCACATCTGTTGATGTACCGCTAAACTTGCTGCTTGATGTACGCAAGGTTTTAATATCCGAAAGTTCGGTTCCGTTTGGGTCCACCTTATTTTCGTCCTGGTTGGTTAAGCCATTGCCATGGTTACCAAAATGGTTAAAGCCCACCGATGCGGTAATATCGTCGTGTTTGCTGATGTTCCAGGTGAAGTTTAATCCCGATTGGTAACCATTACGTTTAAAATTATTGCTGCCTTGCTGAAAAAGAGTAGTGGCGTTTCCAACGCCGTCTGTAGATGTACGGTTATTTGTATTGGGCGCATTACTGTTTATCTGCGCGTTGCCGCTAAAAAACGCGTTTACCCCAAAATTACCCTTGCGCATGTTCAGGTTAAATGACCCGTTTTCGCGGCGGGTACCTGCCGATAGGTTAATACTTCCGTTAATACCTTCAACCCGGCTATCCTTTAAAATAATATTGATGATACCACCAGTACCCGCGGCATCGTATTTAGCCCCGGGGCTGGTGACCACTTCAATGCTTTTGATCTGGCTGGCCGGGATGCTGGCCAGCGCGTCGGCAAGGCTGGCGCCAAATATGCTTGATGGTTTACCATTTATTAAAAAACGGATATTGGCATTACCCTGCAGCTCAACATTGCCATCAATATCAACCGTAATTTGCGGCACCTTTTTCAGGATATCTATAGCAACACCACCCTGCGCACTCAAATCGTTTTGAGGGTTGTATACCATTTTATCAATCTTGTTTTGAACTGTGGGTGTTGTAGCAGTAACGGTTACATCTTTTAACTGGTGTGTATTTGGCGATAACAAAATCTCGCCTACGTTTGTAGTACCACCGGCTTTAACTATTACATGATCAACAGTAGCACGCTGATAACCTAAAAAGTCAACAGTAATCCGGTATTCGCCTGCCGGAATCTGATCGATAGTAAAATTCCCTTTCGGATCGGTACTGATGCCATTAAACGGCGATGCAACTCCTTGTTTATAAACAGATATGGTAGCGTAGTCAACCGCTTGCTTTGTAGCTGCATCGGTAACCTTGCCGCTTATTTTGCCCTTGCCGGCAGGTGCCTGGGCCTTAACATTTATAGTGAACAGTAAAAAAAGAAGTAATATATATCGCGCCTTCATTATCCTAAACCGATGATTTTGCCGCGAAAATGAACAGAAACATTGGATAAATCCTGTATTGTTGCGCCATTGTTACAATATCGTTAGCTCATTTACATACTTGTTACAATGAAGCCACGGAGTCAAAAGTAAACTATGCGTGATTTAAGATAAAAAGCATTATAAATACACCCTATAGGGTATAAAATAACAAAATCGAGTAAATTAATACCGATAGGGTATAATAAATAAAAAACACTACATTTACACCCTAAAGGGTATAATATGCTATCTGAATTTTTAAAGTCGAAACGAAAGATATTTAATTTCACCCAGGAGGATCTTGCTAAGAAGGCAGGAGTTGGTTTACGGGTGATTAGGGAAATGGAGCAAGGAAAAGCTACACTACGAATGGACAAGGTTAACCAGGTACTGGCCTTATTCGGATCGGAATTAGATGTGGTAACAAAACACAAAGGCAATGAATAAACGGGGATTGGTATATTATGCGGACAAGCTCGCCGGTTTCATAGCAGAAACCGACGAAGGCTATGAATTTACTTATGATACCAATTATTTAAACAACGTAGCTGCTAAACCTATCAGCCTGACGTTACCATTATCAAATGAAAAGTATACCAATAAAGTATTGTTCGCTTTTTTTGACGGCCTGATACCCGAAGGTTGGCTGCTGAACCTGGCAATCGACCATTGGAAAGTTAAAAGAAATGATCGTTTTGAATTATTATTGCTTACATGCAGGGATACCATTGGCGCGGTAACCATTATCCCCGAAAACGAATAAATTATGGCAAATTGCTGGTTTTGTTATCAGGATGCTGGAGATACAGGATACCATGAAAAGTGTTCAAAAAAATTCTTCGGAACGCTTAAACCACCTGTGCTGGAATTAAACAACCAGTTACTAAAAGAATTGGCCGAACAAACCATTAACAAAAGGATTGCTGTAACAGGAGTGCAACCAAAACTCTCTGTTTCGTTGCAAAAAAGCGATGGTAGTACAAGGCTTACCATAGTTGGTCTTTGGGGAGAATACATCCTGAAACCACAGCAAGAGCAATATCCGTTTATGCCCGAAACGGAAGACCTGACGATGCACCTTGCCTCGTTATTTAAAATACCGGTTTGCGGTCATACGTTATTGAAGGCAACCGACGGAAACATGGTTTACCTTGCGAAAAGATTTGACCGGGTTAAAGGAAAAAAAATTCACGTAGAAGATTTTTGCCAGTTATCTGAATTCCTGACTGAAAACAAATATAAAGGCTCGTATGAAAAAGCCGGAAAGTTGGTTTTAAAGTACTGCGCCAACACGGGTTTAGATGCGCTTAACTACTTTGAATTGGTTTTATTCTGCTACCTGACGGGTAATAACGATATGCATCTTAAAAACTTTTCGTTGCTGCATACAAATACCGGCATCTGTTTAAGCCCTGCCTACGATTTGCTAAACGTTAACCTTTTAAACCCTGCAGATGATGAGGAATTGGCACTAACACTGAATGCAAAAAAAAGAAAGATTACAATTAAAGATTTTGAAATATTAGGCAAAAGTCTCTTGATTCCTGAAAAGGCCTTGTTGAATAGTATGGCTAAATTTTCATCAATGAATAAAAAGGTCACTGACATGATTGACGCATCGTTTTTAGGAGATGCGGAAAAGGATCAATACAAAAGGATTTGGGCAGATAAACAAAAAATATTGGTATAACCAACAGCTCAAAATATCAGCACCAAAGTCCCGGCAATAATCAACAAGGCACCTATCCCATTCTTTAACGTAAGCGGCTCGCCTAAAAATACTATGGCCAATACAATAGCCAGCGCCACGCTTAACTTATCAACCGGTGCCACCTGCGATACCTTGCCCAGTTGCAAAGCCCTGAAATAGCAAATCCAGGAAAGGCCGGTAGCACAGCCGGATAGAATAAGGAAGGTCCAGTTGGTTTTGGTTAAACCATTTATGCCCTGGTTACTGCCTTTAAACAACACAATGGCCCAGGCCAGTATCAAAATAACCACCGTACGAATAGCGGTTGCCAGGTCGGTATCAACTCCTTTAATGCCTATTTTGGCAAAAATTGCAGTTAGCGCGGCAAACAATGCCGATAATAGAGCGTAAATCCACCACATGGCTTTGGGTTTTAAGTTGTACGTTGAAAGTTATACGTTGTACGTTGAAAGTTGTACGTTGTACGTTGAAAGTTATACGTTGTACGTTTTTGCAAATTATTAACAAATAATGAGCTAATTTGCTTGATAAAGCTGTAGTAAATCTGGTCGAATCCAAAATGTATACAAATTGGGCTACTAACTTTACATAGTTGCATATTATAATGAATAGGCAACGTACAACTTAAAACGTACAACCTATAACATAAAATGAAGCTACTAATCATTGAAGACGAAGAGGGTCTGCGCGAGAGTATTGAAGAGTACTTTGCCGAGGCTGGTAATATATGCGAAACCGCCGTTAACTACCCTGCTGCAATGGCCAAAATAGAAATGTACAGTTACGATTGTATTTTGCTTGATATTACCCTCCCCGGCGGTAACGGAATTAATATACTAAAACGGTTAAAAGAAAATAACCATACAGACGGCGTTCTCATCATATCGGCAAAAAATTCTCTCGACGATCGCTTGCAGGGTTTGGATCTGGGCGCAGATGATTACCTGGTAAAGCCCTTCCACCTGTCGGAGCTTAAGGCAAGGGTATCGGCCATTATCAGGCGCAAAATGTATAACGGCAGCAACCTGCTTGTTTTTAACGAAATCAGTATCGATTTGCAGGCTAAAACGGTGAGCGTGCATGATAAGCCCCTTAAATTTACCCGTAAAGAGTTTGCCCTGCTCATTTATTTTATTGCCAACAAAGGTAAGGTAGTATCAAAAAATGCCATAGCCGAGCACCTTTGGGGCGATGGCATCGATTTAGCGGATAATTTCGATTTCATTTACTCGCATATTAAAAACATCCGCAAAAAGCTGGTAGAGGCCGGTGCCAACGACTATATACAGGCGGCGTATGGCATGGGCTATAAATTTGCAGGGCAATGAAACTCATTACCTTATATAACCGGGTAAACATCATTACCACCATAGTTGTGATGCTGATAACCGGCATTATATACTACCAGGCCATCAGCTGGATATTAATTGACCAGGCTGATAAATCTTTAAAGGTAGAGGAAGACGAGGTTTTTGATTACGTAAAGCTCAACAAACATCTCCCCCAGGTTTTTGACTCTAAAGATCAGCAAATAAGCTTTACCCAGGCTACACCCAATTCCGTTACACGCGAATTTATTGATACCCTGTATAAAAAAGACAAGGACGAAGTTGAGGCGGGCCGTGGGCTTATCAGTTCTGTTACTGTTAATGGCAAATACTATAAAATCCTGATTGTTGAATCGAAGGTAGAAACTGAGGACCTGATCCAGATCATCTTCACGATCACCTTTGGATTAATTTTATTTTTATTGCTGGTATTGCTTGTTGCCAACAGGCTTATTCTAAATCGCCTTTGGCAGCCGTTCCATGCCATTTTAAAGGAGATGAAACTTTTTAACATCACCGATAATAAAGAAATTACCCAGACTGAAACCCGCATTGATGAATTTGCCGATTTAAACCAGGCAGCAACCGCCATGACCATCAGGGCAAAACATGATTATAAAGAGCTTAAAACATTTACCGAAAACGCATCGCACGAGTTGCTTACGCCCATTGCAGTCATCAACTCCAAATTAGATACCTTAATACAATCCGAAAACTTTAACGACAGGCAAAGTAAATTGCTTAATGACCTGTACAGCGCTGTAGCCCGGTTGAGCCGGCTTAATCAATCGTTATTACTGTTGGTGAAAATAGAAAACCGTTTGCTTACCGATCAGCAAAACATCAACCTGAAACAATTAATTGATGAACTGCTTATACAGCTGGAAGATATCTTTGCGGATAAACAAATTACAGTAACCGCTCAGTTGGAGGATAAAGAAATTTCGGGGAGCAGGTACCTTATTGAAATTTTGCTGAGTAACCTGATCATTAATGCCGTACGGCACAATCATGCAGGCGGTGAAATTGTGATTGACCTGACCACAGATGCTTTAACCATTAAAAATACCGGCACCGATGAGCCGCTGGACGAGGATAAAATATTTACCCGTTTCCATAAGTCATCTCATTCTGACGGCAGCGGCCTTGGCCTTACTATCAGCAAACAAATCTGCGGAAATTTTGACTTTTCGCTCAACTACCAGTATTCAAATCCATACCACACCTTCAGTATTGATTTTTAAACGGAATTTTACCATCCTAAATTTTTACAGATTTGTACAATACTTTAGCTATGTTTAAATTGAACTTATCTATCAGTTAATGAAGTGGTTTTTCTGCCTTATAATTTTAGCCGTTACCTGCACCGCCACCAAGGCACAAACATACACGCTTGATCATTATTTAGAACTTGCCCAAAATAACAGCCCGCTGTTAAAGGACCTCCGCAACCAGGTTGCCAACAACCAGTTAGATAGTTTACGCATCCGAGCCCAGTACAGGCCACAGGTAAATGCTACAAGCGCCGGTAATTACTCGCCGGTGGTTGGGGGCTTTGGTTATGCCGGCGCCATTACCAACGAGCATACCTTAAACGCCTTAATGGGCGTAAACCAATCCTTAGATAGTAAAAAAAATATAGCCGCCCAGCTTGCGGCCATCACATTACTTTCGCAATCGGTAAGCAACAGCGCCAAAATATCTGAGCAAGACTTAAAAAAGGCCATTACCGCGCAATACATTACCGCCTACGGCGATCTGCAGCAGGTAAAATTTAACCAGGAAGTTATTGATCTGCTTAACCAGGAAGAAACGCTGCTAAAAAGACTTACCCGTACCAACGTGTACCACCAAAGCGATTACCTTACTTTTTTGGTCACCTTAAAACAGCAGCAACTGGCGTTGCAGCAATCGCGCATGTTGTATAAAAACGATTTTGCAACACTTAACTATTTAACCGGCGTGGCCGATACCAGTTATGCCGAACTGCAGGAACCCGGCCTGCATAAAATGGTAAAGGCCGATATCAGCAACAGTATATTTTTCAGCCAATATAAATTAGATAGCCTAAAACTGGTAAATAGTAAAACCCTGGTCGATTTTTCCTACAAGCCCAAAATCAATTTACTGGCCGATGGCGGTTACAACTCCGATTTTGCATCGCAACCCTACAAAAACTGGGGTGTAAGTGTTGGCTTTAGTTTTAGCCTGCCAATATATGATGGTGGCCAGCGTAAGCTGCAATACCGTAAACTATCACTTGAAGAGGATACACGCCGCACTTATAAAGCCTTTTTTGATGTACAATACCACCAGCAAATTGCGCAGCTAAATCAACAAATTGATGGCAACCAAAAATTGCTGGCCGATATTGATGAGCAAATGAAATTCTCTGAAAGCCTGATAAAGGTTGACACCAAGCTTATGCAAACCGGCGATTTACGCATTGCCGACTTGGTACTGGCCATCAACAATTACCTAAGCATCAAAAATTTAAAAACACAAACCAACATTACCAATTTGCAGCTCATAAACCAGCTAAACTACTGGAACCGATAATATGAAATATGAAATTTAAACATATATACCTATTTGCCTGCCTGCCGCTCCTGCTGTTTTCATGCAAGGGCGCCGATAAACCTGCCGATGATGAAGACGTTGCCGTGGCATCGCAAACCCCGGTGACGGTAACCACCGTTACCGATAGTTCGATGGTTGATTATTTTGATGTGAGCGCTACATCCATATTCCTACAAAAAAATGTGGTAAAGGCAAATGCCAACGGGTATATTGAAGGTATTAATACCCAATTGGGGCATTATGTAGCTAAAGGATCAACCGTTTTTACGATTAAAACCAAAGAAGCGCAAAGCATTGGCAACAGTATAAATATATTGGATACTACTTTTAAATTCTCGGGCGTTAACCACATCAAAGCCCCGGGCAACGGGTATATTACCCAATTGGCCCACCAAAAAGGCGATTACGTGCAAGACGGCGAGCAACTGGCCATCATCAGCGACCGATCGAGCTTTGCTTTTGTAATGCAGCTGCCGTATGAAATGCGCCGGTATGTTAAAATTGGCCAGGGCATACAATTAATTTTGCCCGGCGGCGATAAGCTGGACGGGCAGGTAGCATCTGAAATGCCATCTGTTGACACCCTGTCGCAAACACAGGGGATGGTAATCAGGGTAAACAGCGCAAATCCAATACCCGAAAATTTAGTGGCCAAGGCACGGATCATCAGGTCATTACGATCAAATACCTCATCGCTGCCCAAATCGGCCATATTAACCAACGAAACGCAGACGGATTTTTGGGTAATGAAACTTATTAACCCGACAACTGCTGTCAAAACCCCAATAACCAAAGGGATTGAGACCGGCGACAGGGTTGAAATATTAACGCCCAAATTTTCGGCAAAGGACCAAATTGTGGTAACTGGTAACTACGGATTAACCGATACAGCAAAAGTTAAAATTGTGCAATAATGAAGACGACTAAAACAGCAGCCCCCTCTAAATCTCACCCGGGAGGGGAGACTTTAACTGCACTCTTTTTTGTTTTTAAAGTCCTCCCTACCGGGGAGGATTTAGGAGGGGCTTGTATTGACATGGTTGGGAGGGGCATTTATGAGCGCCGGTAAAAACTTTTTCATATCGCACCGTAAGCCTTTGGGGCTGGTACTATTCATATTTATTATGGGGGGCTTGTTTGCCTATTCCAGGTTGCAAACATCGCTGTTCCCGGAAATTACTTTCCCCAAAATCAAGATCATTGCCGATCAGGGTTTGCAACCGGTAAACAAAATGATGGTTACGGTTACCAAGCCGCTCGAAAATGCCATTAAACAAGTGCCCGATCTGCAATTGGTGCGCAGTACAACCAGCCGGGGTAGTTGCGAAATATCGGCCCTGTTTAACTGGAGCGCGGATATCGACCTGAGTCAGCAGCGCATCCAATCAAGTATCGATCAGATCAAGAACGATTTACCGCCTGACGTTAACATCTCGGTTGAGAAGATGAACCCTTCTATACTGCCGGTAAGCGGGTATACGCTGGAGAGCCATACCAAATCGCCCATCGAGCTCAGGCAGATAGCCACCTATACCGTAAAACCATTTTTATCGCAGGTTGATGGCGTATCCGAGATCAGGGTTATCGGCGGTAAATTAAAGGAGTACTGGCTTACCCTCGATCAGCGCAAAATGAGTTCGCTTGGCATTACGCCCGATATCATCAGCAGTACGCTGGCTACCACCAATTTTGTTAAATCGGGCGGCTACCTGTCCGATTATAAGATGCTGTACCTCACCGTTACCGATGCCACCATCAACACCAAAGATCAGCTGGAGAACCTGGTGATCAGCAATAACCGCAAAAGGGTGCTCAGGCTAAAGGATTTTGCCACCATTAATATAAACGAAGGCATTGAATATACCCGTATTAATGCCAATGGCCATGATGGGGTGTTGATAGCCGTCATTAAACAGCCCAATGCCAACCTAATATCGGTATCAAACGATATGGTCGATAAAGTACAGGCATTACAAAAAATACTACCCGGCGGCGTAACCATACAGCCCTATTATGTACAGGCCGATTTTGTAAACGATTCGGTAAAAAGCGTGAGCGACAGCCTGTGGATAGGTTTACTGCTTGCCATTATTGTGGCCGTTATTTTTCTGCGGTCGTTAAAAGCGAGCGCTACCATATTAATTACCATTCCGGTAACCTTGGGTTTAACCTTATTGGTGCTTTATGGACTGGGCTATACCTTTAATATCATGACATTGGGCGCTATTGCAGCCTCATTGGGTTTAATTATTGATGATGCTATTGTGGTGGTTGAACAAATTCACCGTACGCATGAAGAGTACCCGCACGAGTTGAGCCGACACCTGGTACAAAAGGCGATTGACTATTTATTCCCGGCCATGCTGGGGTCATCTATCAGTACCATCGTTATTTTCATCCCGTTTGTGCTGATGAGTGGTGTGGCGGGCGCCTATTTTAAAGTACTTACCGATACCATGATCATTACCCTGGTATGTTCGTTTTTTGTAACATGGATAGGCTTGCCGGTGATATACCTGTTACTTACACCCAAACCTAAATTTAAGGATATCGCGAAAGCAAAACAGGAACAGCCCCACCCGGTTAAACAACAGCGCTGGATAGCCTTCCTTATCCTTCGCCCCTATGTGGCCGTCATTATCATGATCGCTTTAATCGGCGTTATTGTATTAGTTCCGTCGCGCCTGGCAACCGGTTTTTTACCTGATATGGACGAGGGCAGTATTGTGCTTGACTATAACTCGCCGCCAGGTACCTCACTGGAAGAAACCGACAGGATGCTGCGCGAGATAGAAAAGATCATTATTAAGCAGCCCGAGGTTGCAACCTATTCGCGCAGGACGGGTACCCAGATGGGCTTCTTTATTACCGAACCAAACCGGGGCGATTACCTCATTCAGCTAAAGAAAACGCGCGATAAAACAACCGAAGAGGTGATAGGCGAATTGCGTAATAAAATTGCCCAAACGCAGCCCGCCCTGGTAGTTGAATTTGGCCAGGTGATAACCGATATGCTGGGCGACCTGACCACCAGTGCCGAGCCTATTGAAATTAAACTTTTTGGAGATGACCCTAAAAGGCTGAACATCCTCTCAAAACAAATAGCCGCCCAGGTTGAAAAAGTAAAAGGTACTGCCGATGTATTGCCGGGTATTGTTATAGCCGGCCCCTCGGTAAGTATCGACCCACACTACGGAACACTGGCGCAGTATAATATAACCGCAGCAAGTTTGCAGCTGCAAGCGCAAACAGCGTTGGAGGGCAACGTGATAGGCACCCTGCTTGAGCGGGAACAGCTATCCCCTATCCGCATGGTTTATCCCGGCAACCGGGCTTTAACCGTTACCGGGATAAATAACCTGAACATATTTTTACCAAATGGCAGGTTGGTACCCATCAGCGAACTGGCCCAGGTAAACCTAAAACCGGGCGATGCTGAAATAAACCGCGAAAACCTGCAAAATTTAAATATTGTAACCGCTCGCCTGGATAGTACCGATTTGGGTACGGCCATACCGGCCATTAAAAAAGCCATCGCGCAAAACGTGAGCCTGCCGCAAGGCTACCATGTTGAATATGGCGGCGCGTATGCCGAGCAGCAACAATCTTTTAAAGAGTTGCTTACTATATTAATAGTAGCCAGCCTATTGGTTTTCGCGGTGATCCTGTTCCTTTTTAAACAGTTCAGGATAGCATTGCTTATTTTGGTTTTGGGAGTTTTAGGTATAGGAGGCAGCTTTTTAGCTTTATTTGTAACAGGCACCCCGCTAAACGTAGGCAGCTATACAGGCTTAATCATGATAGTGGGCATCATTGGCGAAAACGCCATTTTTACTTTCCTTCAGTTTAAACAATGTGCGCTTGATAACCCAATAGATTATGCCGTAACCTATGCTATAAGTACCCGGTTACGCCCTAAACTGATGACTGCTTTAGGCGCAATTATAGCCTTAATGCCTTTAGCCCTGGGTATTGGCGCGGGGGCTCAACTGCACCAGCCTTTGGCTATAGCCGTAATAGGCGGCTTTTTAGCAGCGCTGCCGCTATTATTAATTGTGCTGCCCGCCATGCTGCGCATTTTATACCGCAATGGATTTACACCGCCGGCGGGAGAGCATGATGCAAATTCGGCTATATCTATAATCTGAAATTAAGCGATATATAAGGATACCAGCCTTCTTCGGAATGCCCTGCAAGCAGTTGCAATACCGTTAGGCTTGCCGGCGCAAAATAGATGCCGCCGCCTGTGCCTGTGTGCCACTTATCTGAATGTTCGCCGCTAACCCATACCCGGCCGGTATCGTAAAAACCGGTGATGCCCAATTGTCCCGGTAAAATGTAGCTGGCTATATCGGCAATTTTTATCCGGCCCTGCAGGTTGTTGAAAAACATATTTTGTCCGGCAAACCTGTTTTGCAGGTACCCCAAAAGGTTTCCCTGGCCACCCAGGAACATGGATTGGTAAAACGCCGGTTTGCCAAAACTGATACCTCCGCCTACACGGTCGGATAGTACGATGTTCCCTTTAGCATCCAGCGGCTGGTAATACGTAAACTCGGGTTTAATTTGAACAAAGGATTTTGAATAATCATTAAGCCCTTCGTACCCGGTTAAAGTAACTTCAAAATAGTATCCTTTAAATGGCAATACGTTGTTATTGCGTTTATTGCTCGTAAAATTCAGCATCAAACCCAAGTGGCCTTTGTTTTTATTTACACTTGCGCTGTCATAAGAGTTGATGAGTGCCGGCTGCGTAATAAACCTGCCTATATTATCATCCGGGCTGTAGTGATAAAACTGGGCGGATGGGCCGGCGCTTAAAAAGCTTCCCTTGCCGGTTTGCCAGCGTAACGCGGCGTCAAATTCAAATGTATTAAGCCTTGCACGATAATATCTGCGATATCCCGGACTTTTAACCAATACGGTTTCATTTCCCCGGCCAAAAAAATTAGTGGTGTTATCGGGCGCCAGGATATTTGCTTTTATTACAAAATCGGCTTTCCCAACAACCTGCGCCCATTCGCCGCTGTAATTAACCCTAAAGGCATCAGTGGCAAAAGCATGGCTGATCATCAATTGCTGCCGGGTAGAATAAGGTAACTTGCGGAAACCATCATACCCCGTGTACTTAAAGCCCAATCCCAACAGAAAACCATCATCGGCATTAATGGCAGCTGTTGCCAAAGGCATCCAAACATTATATAAATTAGTTGGCCTAAACCTGGTGGCATTGGTATCGGCCGACAGGCGGTTACTTAAATGCTCTGTTTTGCCGGTGAAAGTAACACTATCTTTTGAGCCATAAACAGGTATGTTGTTTACCGAGCTTTTGACATCGTATATTTTATGGCCGGTACTATCAACAAACCTTAATTTTATAGGCGATGTACTGTTATCAACCACAATATGATCATCCCCTCCCGAAACATAAATCCTGATTTCTTCAGTGATGGCCGGATCATAGGTTATATCCATAAACGATCCTTTAACATCGTCTTTTTTATCAAGTTTATCTATTTTAACCCGCAAGGTTTTATCGGGGCTGCCTGTAATGGTAAGCAGTTCGTCTTTATTGGTTGTACGGATATCAACAATCCTGTTTACAAAATAAAAGTATTGGGTCATGGCTGCCGGGATATTGTCCCTGCGTTTTTTTAATATCGCCAACAACTCGGCATGCCTTAGCCGGTAGTTTTCTTTTGGCAGGAGTTTGAGGCCGGCTTCCAGAACATCGTCTGTTTCGGCTTTAACAAAGTCATTAACAACCTTCATCCATTGCGCATAGGTAAACTGCACATCGGGCGCGGCATTCAAAAACTTTGTTTTAAATATGGAATACTTTACCCTGGGGATATCGGCGGTAAAATTTCCTAAAACAGGACTAATCCAGGGGAGCGCAGCAATGGATGGCAGCAAACCCTGGTTAACGTGAAATACCTGGTCCCTATCGCGTGGCACCGGCAAATATGCTTTTTGCTTACCATCAATATCACCGGCCCATCGCCATTGGTCCTCATGGCGGTCCCAATCGCCTACTAACAGGTCAAGCATCCGGGCACGCAAAAACATTTCGCCATCCAACCTGCTGTCATAACTCTTGACTAGCGCGCGCTCCATCTTGATCGTATTATCTGATGGCCCTGCCGGTTCGCGTTCTTCTAAAAGGCAAATTAAACCTGTAAAAATTTTGCTGTACTGGCCCAAAGCAACGTCATCGGCTACCACACCAATCACCGGGTTGGCGTGCGGCACATGAGCTGCATCGGCCAAGGGTGGTACAATCAATGCCGAATAAGGGTGCTGGCCGCTAAACTCATCTCCTATCCAATCAACCGCGAAAGTTCCCTGCAGGTTTTCGGGCAGTATTTTATCGGGGGCTTTTTCTACACTGCGAAGCACCCATTCTTTACCATCTTTATCTTCCAGCCGCAGCGATTTTGATTCCATCCCGCCGCCCTGTTTCAATGGAGAAAGCCCTCCTTTAAATTTTGATAGCCGGATGATAGGCAGCTTAACCGGCTGTGCCCAGTCTTTACGAAAATTTTCGCCAAACAGCCAGCGATGCACCCCGGTTACGTCATTATATTCGGGGTGTGCGCTTATAGTAATACTATCGCCGGTCATCTGGGCTTTATCTACACGCGCGCTACTGGTTATTTGTGCAGCGCATGCTAAAGAACCCATGGCGAACAGAAGGATCAATGGTAATTTTTTCAACATAATATTGTAAGTATTGTTGCCAATCTCCGTTCAAGTTACGAATTGAAACTCACAATCCGGAAAAAACACTTAAGGTAGTTTGACGGGCCAAAACTACAAAACCTATACCATTTGATAAGTTGATAAAAATCAACAAATTACAAAAATGACATTATGTTTATTTAGTGATATATCGTTAAATGCCTAAACTATTGTTGTTATTTCACAGCTAAAGAGGCAAATCCTGCTTAAGCGTATTTGTTAATAAAATTTCAGGAGGCGTTTTTTTCCGACGAGTCCCTGAGCTTTAGATCAGTTTTTAAGATAATTGATTGTGGTTTAGTGGATGATGCGCGGTCGTTCAACTTATCTAACAACACTGTTATCACATTATCGGCAATTTCCTCAACTGGCTGCGCTATGGCTGTTATGGGTGGCGAGTGAAGTTTAAACACATCATGATCATCAAAGGAGATGACAGCTACATCGGCAGGTGCTTTAAGGCCAAGTTCATGCATTACTTTTAGCCCACAGGTACCGATGTGGTTGGTACCAAAAAGGATGGCGTCAACATCGGGATTCGCTTTAAAAAATTCGCGAAGGGGGGCCATGATCTGCTCTTCATCCTGGTTAAAGGCAATCTCTTTTACAATGGTGGGCTTCAGTCCGTCGCTTTTTATGGCATCCTGGTAACCCCTTACCCTATCAACCATTTGGGTTTGGTGCGACACAAACGTTACGAATGCTATCCTTTTAAAGCCTTGATCCATTAAATGTTTGGTAGCATTATAGGTGCTGAAAAGATTATCAACCTCGATAACATCGGTTTTAACCCCGGGCAGGTGCCTGTCGAACAAAACAACCGGCATACCATCTTTTATCAGCGATTCAATATCTTCTTCTATGCCCTCCGGGGGAGCCATAATGTAACCGTCGACATGCCTGTCGCGAAACATGCCAATAAGGTCCCGGGTCTTGGTAGTATCGTTATCGGTACTGCAATAAATAATCTTGTAACCGTTTTTATACGCGCGGTCTTCAATTAAACGTGCGATGTTGGCGAAGAACGGGTTAGAGATATCTTCCACCATCAGCCCTATGGTATTTGACTTACCTGTGCGCAAGCTTTTGGCCAGCGAATTGGGCTTGTACCCAACTTCGGCCACGTATTTCATTACCTTTTCAACCAGGTCGGCACCGATACGCTTTTCCTGGGCGTGGCCGTTTAAAATGAATGATATCGTAGTTTTTGATACGTTTAACGCGTTCGCGATATCAACAATAGATAATTTCTTTTTCACCCGGTTATATTAGTTATCTCAAATATAGGGGAATATATCCAAATTATATCGGTAAGGTTATTAGTTAATCGATTTATTTGAGTAATAAATCGATTAACCTGGATGAATTTGATAGCATAATATAGGTTAACGCGGCAAGTTATGCCGGCCTTTTGTTTAAACGCGGATAGCTAAAACCTAATCCGAAGATAACGAAGATAACGAAGATAACAAGATAGCAAATAATAGACAAAAATAGTCGGTAGCTACCGGAAAAATCGTTTTTAAACTTTTTCAGCTACAAACGGTCAACCTTTACAAGCTAATACGGTTTGAAATATACCAAGTGGCAACGAACGTAGCACATTAAATTTTATTGTTTTTTATGTATTATTTATTTAAATAAACTACATTTGGGTAAGGCGGTCTTTCACAATCGCCTGGCCTTTCATAACCTGTTATTAATACTTAATGAGAAAATTATTACTTACCCTGGTAGGAGTATCTGCCCTTTCCCTTTGCTTTTCTCAAGGTTTATTTACCAAAAAAATAATGAAATACTCATTGAAAGATGGTCTTTCTTTTGGTATAATCAACGGCATAACCCAGGATAATAAAGGATTTATCTGGTTTGCTACCGGCGATGGTTTAAACCGGTTTGATGGCACCAATTTCAAGGTATTTAAATTGGAACCTAATAATCCGTATAGCCTGCCAAGTAATTATGTTCAATGTATATTTAAGGATACACAGGGTGATATTTGGATATCATCCAGAAGAGGGATTTACCAGTTTGATACCAACAAGGAGCGTTTTATAAAATTCAGCCCTCCGGGTGTTCCGTCAACCTATCTAAACAATGTAAACAGTATTTTTGAAAATAATAAAAAACAGCTATGGTTTTCTTGTGGCGCATCAGGATTCTCCTCTTACAATATAAAAAACCATCAGTTTAAAAATTATACTAAAAAAGAGCAGCCTGGTTTATTAGGCGATTTATCAGTTACTAATGTTGTTGAAGATACTTATGGGTTATTATGGGTAGGGACAAGAGATGGCGGACTCAATATTTTCAGCACACAGAATGGCGCCGTTTTAAAAAATCTGAACAGCCAGTTCCCGCTTAAACTGATTCCACAGGGCCTTATTACCTGTATTTATGAAGATCATAATCATAACATATGGATAGCAACCAGTAAAGGCCTGGTACTTTATAATAGAAAAGAAAACAGCTTCCACCTTTTTTTAGGGTCAACCTATAAATTACGAAGCAACTATTTTTTTTCGCTTTTAGAGGATGAACATAAAAATTTACTTGTTGGGCTGCTGGATGGAGGCTTGTATACTATAAACCTCGACAAAGCGGAAAAGTCAACTTATAAAGATATCACCATTGATCCGGTGCGGTCGGAAGATAATTATAGCATTACCGCCCGCACCATCGAAACTTTATTCCAGGACCGGGATAAAAACATCTGGGTTGGTACCTATGGCGATGGAATTTATTTATTGAGCAACGTTCCGGAAAAATTTCAAAAATTCCAAAGTAAGCTGAAAGACAATTATGGCAGTAGCTTTTTAAGATATTATGGCATGTGTATGGATGATGAGGGATACCTGTGGATGGGTACCGACGGCGATGGGATATATAAGAAAAAACTGAGTGGCGAGGTTGTAAAATATTACAGGGCCGACGGACGAAAAGGCTCCTTAACCAGTAACAATATCCTTTGTGCTTATAAAGACCATTCCAACACATTATGGTTTGGGTCTTATTCGCATGGATTATTCAGGTATAATAAAAAAACTGATTCCTTTACTAATTTTGTTCATAAAACAAATGACCCTACAAGTATCTGTTTAAACGATATAAGGTCTATTATTGAAGATTCAAAAAATAATTTATGGGTTGGCACCAATGGAGGAGGCTTAAGCTTATTGCCGGCAGGCAGCAATAAGTTTGTTAACTACAACCCACAAAATAGCGACATTGGTTCAGATTATATCCGGGCACTTGCTGCAGATAGCAATGGCAACCTTTTTATAGGCACATCGGCATCCAGCCTTAAATACTATATAAAAAAACAAAATAAGTTTGTTAATTATTTTAGTGAGGAAGAAGCAGAAAAGTTTTTGCCCAGCCACTTTATATATGCTTTGTATTTAGACGAACACCAAAACCTTTATATAGGTACCGAAGGAGATGGGCTTGTTGTGTATGATATAAAAAACAAAAAATTTAAAAGGTATACCGAAAAAGATGGATTAGCTGATAATACTGTAAATGCGATTCAAAAAGATGAAACCGGCGATATTTGGATAAGTACCAATAGAGGATTATCGAGGATTACCTCGAAAACAGACAAGATTATTAATTATGATAGCTCGGAAGGATTACAGGCCGGACAGTTTAACCCGGGATCATCCATGTACTACAATGTTAAAAAGTTCATGGTTTTTGGTGGGACTGAGGGTTATAATGTTTTTTATCCCGCAGAAGTTAAACAAAACTTATTTAAGCCTAAAGTTTTAATAACAGGGCTACAGCTATTTGGCAAGGAGGTTGAGGTTGGCCAGAAGGACAATATATTAAGCGCCGTTATCAATGAATCAACCCAAATTACTTTAAACCCCAATCAGCCGGTATTTTCGATACAATACGTAGCTTTAAATTATGCTTATGCCGAAAAAAGCGAATTTGCCTATAAACTGGTAGGATTAGAAAAAAACTGGAACTATGTAAAAAATCAAAGGTCGGTTACATACCGGTACCTGCCGCCCGGCGATTATGTATTTCAGGTTAAAGCGGCAAACCAGGATGGTATCTGGTTTGCAAATTATGCTACATTTAAAATAAAAATCCTGCCTCCCTGGTATCAAACATGGTGGGCCTATTTAAGCTGCCTGTTAGTAATAGCGACGCTTATTTACTACTATCTGAGCTATCGCAGTAAGGAGGCCAGGTTAATGTACGAAGTAAAAATAGCCCAGATATCTGCCGAAAAAGAAAAAGAGCTTAATGAGCGAAAATTGTCATTCTTCACTAATATCTCTCATGAGTTTCGTACACCGCTTACTTTGATTATCAACCCGGTTAAAGAATTATTATTTAATCCGGGAGCAAAAGAGAATGAAACAAACAACTTGAGTATCGTTTTTCGTAACGCGCGCAGGCTTTTAAGTTTGGTTGATCAGCTATTGTTATTCAGAAAGGCCGAGAGTGAATCTGACAGCCTTAAAATTGTAAGGCTAAATATTGTAAACTTATGTAAAGAGGTTTTTTTATGCTTTAGCCACCAGGCCAAAAGTAAAAACATATTGTTTGACTTTGTTTCTGAAACCGATACCATAGAGGTATTTGCCGACAGGGAAAAAATTGAGATCGTATTATTCAATTTAATATCAAACGCATTAAAATTTACGCCGGATTATGGGATGGTAAATTGCTATATATCCCAAACGGCAACATTGGTGAACATTGAAATTAAAGATACAGGACGCGGGATTGCCGAGAATATAGGTGAAAAATTATTTGACAAATTTTACCAGGTACAGGATGAGTCGCCACTTAATGGTGGATTTGGCATTGGCCTTTACCTTGTAAAAAAGTTTATCGAAAGTCACAAAGGGAACATCAGCTATATTAGTTTAAACGGAGCAGGCACCATGTTTAAGGTTTGTTTGTTAAAAGGAAAAGAGCATTTAAGCCCGAATTTAATTTTTGAAGATGTTATTGAAACCTCCGTTTTTTTAGACGAGCTTATTGAAAGCTACGAAGAGGTTCCGGGGCTGAATAACGATACAGGCGCTGCCAAAAGTAAAAAAAGCGATCCTTTTGATTTTGAATCAAAATCTATGCTCATTGTAGATGATAACGCGCAGATGAGACAATACCTGAAACAAATTTTCTCGGCAAAGTTCGAAATTTTTGAAGCCGCGGATGGTGCCGAAGGTTTGGATAAGGTATACCAGTTTTTGCCGGATATAGTTATCAGTGATGTAATGATGCAAGGGATAAGCGGTATAGAGTTATGCAGCAGGGTTAAGGAGGACCCTACACTAAGCCATATCCCGGTTTTGTTATTAACCGCAAGTTCATCTCCCGAAATAAAACTTAAAGGCATAGAAGGCGGTGCCGACGATTATATAAGCAAACCATTTGAGCGGGAATTACTTTTAGCCCGCGTTGCAGGCATCCTTAAAAGTAAAAACAACCTGCAAAAATATTTCTTCAATGAAATTACTTTAAAATCAAATGATCTTAAAGTTCCGCCAGATTATAAAGAGTTTTTAGCAGCCTGCATCAAAGTTGTAGAAGATAACCTAAGCGATAGTGACTTTTGCATTAAAACCCTGGCCGATGAGGTAGGCATGAGCCACTCAAACCTTTATAAAAGGATCAGGGCTATTTCCGGGCAATCTGCCAATGGGTTTATACGGTTTATCCGTTTAAGAAAAGCTGCCGAAATGTTTCTTAAAACGGATTGTACTGTTTCTGAGGCTGCCTATAAGGTGGGCATAAATGACCCTAAATATTTCAGGGAACAGTTTAGCAAGCTATTCGGACTTAACCCTTCTGAATACATCAAAAAATTCCGCGTACCCTTTCATGCCAATATTACCAGGAATGTTGTGAAGGTTAAAATCAGCAAAAGTTAATTTCTTAAAAAGCAGCAAAAATTTAAATATTAAGCATCTTTTTACCAATTACCCCCGCAAGTTGAATGAATTTACCTCTCGTCGGCGGCATTTTTTATACCCATCTTAGTACTGCCAACTATAAATGTATTAACCACATTTAATTTTATTGAAATAACTATCTACAAGTAGTATCAGTTTGAAAAACGCAGGTTTAACAGCTATATTATTTTAGACATAAAAAAGTTACAAAGGCTTATCCAATTAATAGCTTAATAAGGATAAGCGGTCTGATAGTATCACTTATTACGCTGATAAGGGTACCAATCCGGCTTTGCTTTTTGTAATCCATTGCCGAATACAACCAATTAATTTATATAAAACCTAAATAAGCAATATGGAAGAAAAATAAGCACAGCCACCCACAACCCGGGAGAAAATTATCAGATTAATTTACCCCCTCCAATTATCCCGCTTTTATAGCGTGCATTAAATATTAATTAACTTAAATAAGCTAATATGGAATACAATTTACATAAGACTGTAAACTTGTTAAGGGTCTTTAAAATTGCGCTGAGTCAAATATTAATAGCATTGATATTTGTTGGTTTGTCATACGCCAGCGCAGCAAAAATCGAGAAAGCAAATTTTACAAAAACAAACGAGGGGAATATCAACGAAAACGCCCCGATAAAAATTTCAGGAACAGTAACTGATCAAACTACCGGTGAAACACTGGTTGGCGTATCAATATTGATTAAAGGTACAAACGTAGGGGCTGTAACCGATGTAAAAGGAAAGTTTACAATTACAGCTGCCGAGAATGCAGTATTAGTTGTATCGTATATTGGCTATACCACGCAGGAAGTCCCTGTGGGTGGTAAAGCTGTGCTTAGTATAAAACTACAATCATCATCAAAAGGATTAAACGAGGTTGTTGTGGTTGGTTACGGTGTACAAAAAAGGGTAACCGTTACCGGATCAGTTACAACTGTTAAGGGGGAGGATTTGGTAAAATCGCCCGCTGTTAACCTTTCTAACTCCATTGCCGGACGCATGCCGGGTGTTGTTGCCACGAACGCAAGCGGCGAACCTGGTTATGATGGTTCAACCATCCTTATCCGTGGTAGAAACTCCCTGGGCAATAACGCTCCGTTGGTTGTTATAGATGGGGTTCCATCACCTGCCGGGCAAAACAATATCGACCGCATAAACCCTGCCGATGTTGAAAGTATCTCAGTACTGAAGGATGCTTCTGCAGCTATTTATGGCGCCAGGGCGGCCAATGGCGTTAT
The DNA here is from genome assembly GCF_056404995.1 of Mucilaginibacter sp. P2_A5. Lineage (NCBI taxonomy): Bacteria > Pseudomonadati > Bacteroidota > Sphingobacteriia > Sphingobacteriales > Sphingobacteriaceae > Mucilaginibacter > Mucilaginibacter sp. P2_A5. The sequence goes on along the minus strand of NZ_JBFUCY010000025.1, from coordinate 38,687 downwards.
TTTGATTACTACCAAGCATGGCAAACTGGGCAAACCCGATCTTTCTTATACCTATAATAAGGGATGGTCACGGCCTACAACGGTTCCTAAAATGGCCAATTCAACCGAATATGCCACCCTGGTAAACGAAATTGACCTGTATAATTTGCCTGCGAACTATTGGAGCCAGGCTGCTGCCGCATTTAAAACAACCGGAAAATTTACCCGGCCGGATAACAATGCTACAACGACAGCTACCTTTCAACCATCCGATTTCCAAAAATTTGCTGATGGCTCTGATCCCTGGGGACACCCTAATACCGACTGGTTTAAAGCAACGTTAAAGGACTGGTCACCGCTTTCACGTCAAAATATCCAGTTGTCAGGCGGTTCCGAAAACATTAAGTACCTTACCTCAATAGGATACCAAAACCAGGATGGATACTACAAAAACTCGGCTACGGGCTATAAGCAATATGATTTCCGCTTAAATGTTGATGCCAAGGTTAATAAGTATATCAATACCTGGGTATCGGTATCAGGCCGCCAGGAAAACCGTTTCTTCCCGGACGGTGGAGGTGCAGGTGATATATTCAGGATGCTGATGCGTGGCTACCCCTACAGGCCGGCTTACTGGCCAAATGGCTTACCAGGCCCCGATATTGAAAACGGACAACAACCGGTATTAATCACCACCAATAAAACAGGTTATGCCAAGGACACCAGGTATTATGTGCAAACTAACGGTAAACTGGAGATATCAATCCCTGGCGTAGAAGGTTTAAAAATTACCGGCAACGTTGCTTTAGATAAATACATGCAACAAACCAAAAACTGGCAAACACCATGGTATATATACAGTTGGGATAATGTTACCAAAGATGCAAGCGGCACCCCCGTACTTACTAAAGTAGCCCGCGGGCCGGCCCAGGCAAATCTTAACCAGGGATCTGATGATCAGTTGAGCAGCATGCTTGAAGCCATCGTAAGCTATAACCACAGCTTTGGTAGCCATAATATTTCATTACTTGCCGGTGTAACCAAAGAAAAATCAAACGATAGCCAATTTGGCGCCAACCGTAAATATTACAACTCTATTGCTATCGATCAGTTAAATTGGGGTGGCAACTCAGAAATAGGGAATTACGGTAGCGGCTGGCAAAAGGCGCGTTTAAATTACTCTGGCCGTGTTAATTACAACTATAAAGAAAAATACCTGGTCGAATTTTTATGGCGGATAGATGGTTCTTATATGTTCCCCGAGAATCACCGTTTTGGCTTTTTCCCTGGTATATCTGCCGGCTGGAGAATTTCCGAAGAGGGTTTCTTTAAAAATAACATAACATTCTTTCAGAATTTGAAACTGCGCGGGTCGTGGGGACAAATGGGTAGCGATTATGTTGTTAGGCCTTTCACCAATACATTAGCAGAATATTCCTATCTCCCATTATATAATGTTGGTTCATATATAATTAATGGCTCGCCCGCACAAACGTTGTCAGAAAACGTTGCACCAAACCCGGATTTTACCTGGGAAGTTGCCAACAATACCAACGTGGCATTGGATGGTACAACCTTAAACGGAAAATTAGATTTTACATTTGAGGCATTTTTAAACAAACGCACCCAGATATTGTTGAATGCACTTGGGTCAACACCCGCGACAGGAATACCGGGCCCACTATTACCCCCTATAAATTATGGAAAGGTAACCAATAAGGGATGGGAGTTTCAATTGAATTACCATGACAGGATTGGTGACGTAAATTATAATGTAGGAGTTAACGGTGGATACAACAAAAACCGGATCGATTTATGGAACGAAATTCCTGGAGCACCGGCCTGGCAAAAATCTACCGGGCAGCCTATCGGCTCTCAGCTTTATTATGTGTATGACGGCATATTTTCTACCCAGGCGCAAGTTGATGCCAATACCGTTGATTATAGCGCTGTGGGCGCAAGTACGATTCGCCCTGGCGACATGAAGTATAAAGATTTGCATGGTAAAAAGGATGCCAATGGTAATGACATTGGGCCGGATGGCAAAATTAACGGAGATGACCGTGTGTGGAGCAATAAAACCACCACGCCTACTTTCCAGGGCGGTTTTAATTTTGGAGTACAATATAAAAACTTCGACCTGACTGTTTTATTCCAGGGTGCGGCAGGCGCACAGCTCTTCCTGCAAACAGAGTCGGGAACTATTGGTAACTTCTTGCAATATAGCTATGATCATCGTTGGACAGTTGACAACCCAAGTACAAAAGATCCGCGTACAGTTGACAGAAATAACCAGTATTTTTCAAGCGGAAATACTTATTGGTTGCTTAATACCAATTATATCAGGCTAAAAAATGCCGAATTGGGTTACACCCTTCCGGTAGCGCTAACTTCAAAAGTTGGTATAAGCAATTTGCGCATATATGTAAATGGTCTTAACCTGCTTACATTCTCTAACCAGAAGATATTTGATCCTGAAGCAACCAGTTCATCAGGTCAGTATTATATACAGGGAAAAATCATGAATATGGGCGTAAGTGTAAAATTTTAATTTGAACGATATGAAAACATTTATAAGAAATATTTCAACAATCGCGATACTGTCGGGAGTACTGCTTGCGTCATGTAAGAAGGAATTCTTGAGTACAAAACCGATGAACCAGGCATCGGCAGAACTCACCTGGGCAGATCCAAATCTTTCTGAAGCCTTCGTAACAGAGTTGTACAACGGCCTGCATGATGCCGGGCTGAATCAGGAAAATATGGATTGTATCACCGATAATGCGCTCTATAATTTTGGAAAGCAGAATATAATGGAAGGGAATATAAGCCCGGACAATTTAGGCTGGGTGAACAATACCTATGAATGGAACGAGATGTACGCCAGGATAAGGTCGGCTAACCTTGCTTTAGAGCAACTTGCCAAATCTAAGCTTGACAAAACGCTTGTAGACAGGCTTACGGGCGAGGCGCATTTTATGCGCGCGTATTTTTATAATCAGTTGCTGCGCTATTACGGCGGCGTTCCACTTGTAAAAGCTACTTATGCGCTTAACACTCCTGACTTTACCATTGCCAGGAATACTTACGCAGAATGTGTTGATTTTATAGTGAGCGAGCTGGATGCTGCAAGCCCGTTACTGCAAGGCAAAGATCTGGGAAAAGGCCGTGCCACAAGTGATGCTGCTTTGGCCCTAAAGGCGCGGGTGTTAATGTATGCAGCCAGTGATTTGCATGACCCCGTAAAATTAAAAACCATAAGTACCCTAACCGGTTATGCACATCCCGAATATTTGGGCTATACAACCAGCGATCATGATGCCCGCTGGAAAAAAGCTCAGGATGCCGCATTGGTTATATTGGCAAAATCCGGCACTTATGGTTATGCGCTTAATTTAAGTGCCCCTGCTACTGCTGCCGATGGATTTACAAATTATCAAAATTCATATTTATCAAGAAATGGCGGCGAAAAAGAGATCTTGTTTGCCCGTTATTTCAGCAATAGCAAGGATGAATGGGGTGCATGGTATGGCAGGAACAATTGTACCAACGGATACCACGGCTGGACATCGAGCGAGCCTACTCAAAACATGGTAGATGATTATGAAATGATGGATGGCTCAAAATTCGATTGGAACAACGCTGCTGAAAAGGCTGCCCCTTATACAGACAGGGACCCACGTTTTTATGCATCTGTTTTATATGATGGCGCACCTTGGAAACCACGTACATCTGATGGTGCAGGGATAGACCCTTATAATGAAATACAAATGGGTACCTATCAAACCGGCAGTTCGGGCAGCCCTGTAACTTATTTTGGTTTGGATACCAGGAATGGCCCTATCGAAAACTGGAACGGTACCCGTACAGGTTATGCTATCAGGAAGTTTATGGACCCTAACCCGGCTATTGTAGATCAGAACACCCGGTCGGAAGTACCATCGCCTTTAATCAGGTACACCGAAATTGTGTTCAATTATGTGGAAGCATGTATTGAGTTAGGACAGGAAGACCTTGCCCGCACCTGGCTTAATAAAATCCGTTTCCGCTCGGGCATGCCGGCAATTGCCGATGCAGGCGCTGCGCTTAAAGAGCGGTACCGCAACGAACGCAATGTGGAAATGATGTTTGAAGAACAACGTTTTTATGACGCGCGCCGTTGGATGATTGCGCCAACAACGCTGGGCAACAAAGTAAGGATCATGAAAATTACGGCGACTTTAAAGCCTGGTAAATCGGTAAGTGTTTACAGGCATAACACCGATAATTACGCTTACACCTACACGGTACAGGAACTTGACCCGGGAGTTGAAAACCGTACATGGAAGGATAGGGTTTATTTTATGCCTATTAGCCGCGACGAGATCAATAAGAACAAGAAGTTAGTTCAAAACCCCGGATATTAATTAAAGGGATGTAAAATTTCTTATATATTTATGCTAAAGAATGCCGGTGGTAAAATGCCGGCATTCTTTTAAAGTTTTAACCTATAAATTTAAACGGCCCTTGGTGAACAATTACATAAAATTATTTCCACAATTTCTTTTAACCGGAATTATTGCATTAACAAGTTGCGGGCATCCAACCGAGAATAAGGGCACCGATGGAAACAACGGCACTCCCCTATTTACTTTACTTGCCCAGGAACAAACCCATGTTGATTTCAGCAACACTTTAACCGAAGGCCTGAATACCAACGTGCTGATGTATGAATACTTTTACAATGGCGGTGGGGTAGCAACAGGCGATTTGAACGGCGATGGCTTACTGGATATGTATTTTACCGGTAACATGACCGACAATAAATTGTACCTGAACAAAGGACACATGCAGTTTACGGATATTACTACCGTTGCAGATGTAGCCGGCCGGCCCGGCCCCTGGAAAACCGGGGTAACAATGGCCGATGTAAACGGCGATGGCAAACTGGATATTTACGTGTGCTATTCGGGAAATGTAAGGCCCGAAAAACGCCAGAACCAACTGTTTATTAATGGAGGGAACGACAAAGATGGCGTTCCGCATTTTACAGAGCAGGCACAACAATATGGATTGGCAGACGCCGGGTACAGCACACAAGCTGTATTTTTTGACTACGACAGGGATGGCGACCTGGATATGTTTTTATTAAACCATAGCCCCATCCAACTGCCCGTTTTAGACGAGGTGAATACGGCGGCTATCTTAAAAAAATCAAATTCGCCCAACGGCGTGCGGTTATATAAAAACGACAATAACGTTTTTAAAAATGTAACAGAACAAGTCGGAATAAGTAGTTCTGATTTAACCTACGGCCTTGGAGCGGCCATAGCCGATATTAACGGTGATGGATTGCCGGATATTTATATATCCAACGACTATACCATACCCGATTTTATGTACATCAACAATGGCGATGGTACCTTCACCAATAAATTGCAATCTTCAATCGGGCATACCTCACAGTTTTCTATGGGGAACAATGTTTCCGACATAAATAACGATGCCTTACCGGACATTTTTACACTTGATATGCTCCCGGAAGATAATCACCGGCAAAAATTACTGTTTGCGCCGGATAACTATGAAAAATTCGATTTAAGCCTTCGTACAGGCTTTTATTACCAATATATGCGCAACATGTTGCAAATAAACAATGGGAACGGCACTTTCAGCGAAATAGGGCAACTATCAGGGATCTCAAACACCGATTGGAGCTGGGCCCCTTTATTTGCCGATTATGATAATGATGGCTGGAAAGATCTGTTTGTAACCAACGGCTACACCCGCGATTTTACCAACATGGATTTTGTAAAATACATGGGCGATTTTTTGAAAGATAAAAGATTGATGCGTAAGGATATCTATAACCTGGTACAACAAATGCCATCTTCGCAGGTAAAAAGTTATCTTTTTAAAAACAATGGCAATTTAACATTTACCAATACCAGCGCCTCATGGGGCATTACACAATCATCAAACAGTAACGGCGCAGCCTATGCCGACCTGGATAATGACGGTGACCTGGACCTGGTGACTAATAATATAAACCAGCCTGCATTCATCTACCAAAACGAATCAGACAAACAAGCAGATAACCACTACCTGCAACTCAAACTAAATGGTGCGGGCAAAAACACCGAGGGTATAGGGGCAAAAGTTACCATTTATACCAAAAACAAAAAACAATACCTGGAACAAATGCCAAGCCGCGGCTTTCAATCAAGCGTATCGCCCATATTACATTTCGGACTAGGTAAGGATAATGAAGTTGATTCATTGCGTATAGTATGGCAGCAGGGCAAGCAGCAGGTTGTAAAAAAAATCAAAGCCAATCAGCAGCTAACGCTGGATGAAAAAAGTGCACTTAACGGTTCTGAAGCACTAAAAAACCTGAAGCCTATATTTGCAGAGGTTCCATCGCCGGTAGCTAACCTACAGGAAAAAAACAAGCTTAACGATTTTAAACGGCAGCCACTTATGGTAAACCCGTTGTCGTTCTCGGGCCCCTGCATAATAAAGGGAGATATAAATGCCGATGGCCTGGAAGATGTTTACATAGGCGGAGGCGCCGGGAAACCGGGCACTATATATATTCAACAGGCAGGGGGTAAATTCGATATAAAACCAGAACCTGCTCTTGAAGCCGATAAAAAAAGCACCGATGCCGATGCGGCATTTTTTGACGCCAATGGCGATGGCAAACCGGATTTATATGTGAGTTCGGGCGGGTATGATAATTATACACCTGATGATCCCTTATTGCAGGACAGGTTATATTTAAACGATGGAAAAGGCAATTTTGCCAAAGCAAAAGAAGCATTACCCACAATGCGCAGTAGTAAAAGCTGCATAAGAGTAGCAGATATTAACGGCGACGGTCACCCCGATCTATTTGTAGGCGGAAAGGTAATACCCGGCAGGTATCCCGAAACACCCCAAAGCTACATCCTGATAAATGATGGCAAAGGACATTTTACCGACGAAACCGTAAAATACAACTCAGGCCTGCAGCATATCGGTATGGTAACCGATGCCGCATGGGTAGATATGAACGGAGACAAAAAGCCGGATTTGGTTTTAGTGGGCGAGTGGATGCCGGTAACCGTATTAATTAACGAAAACGGGAAACTGGTAAATAATACCAGGGCTTATTTTGATAAGCCTAGTAGTGGCTGGTGGAATAAAATACTGGTATCAGATTTTAATCACGACGGACATCCCGACCTGATTGTTGGCAACCAGGGGTTAAATACCCAATGCAAAGCCAGCGATAATGAGCCGGCAGAAATGTATTACAAAGATTTTGATGACAACGGAGCAGTTGACCCTATCTTTTGCTTTTACATTCAGCATAACAGCTATCCGTACGTTTCAAGGGACGAGCTTTTAGAACAGATTAGTATGATGCGCCCGCGCTTTCCTGATTATAAAAGCTATGCCGATGCCACGCTTACAGATATATTTACCCCTGTAGAATTAAAAGATGCCGGCCATTTACAAGCCAATAACCTGGCCACTACTTATTTTTTAAGTGATGGCAAAGGTAAATTACATTCATCCCCCCTACCCTTACAGGTTCAGTCTTCACCCGTTTTCACCATAACCGGTCTTGATTATGATCATGATGGTAACCAGGACTTGCTTTTATGTGGTAACATTAACAGGGCCAGGCTGCGTTTAGGCAAGTACGATGCGAATTATGGCATACTGTTAAAGGGCGATGGTAAGGGACATTTTGAATATATCCCCCAACTTCAATCTGGGTTTAAATTATGGGGCGACGTAAGAAGCGTTATAGAAATTAATCAAACATTATTATTCGGGATCAATCAACAGGGAGTAAAAGCCTATAAAGGATTTTAATTTTATGAAAAGGAAGGCATTTTTAACAACTATCCTGTTTACAACAGCTATTTTATATAACAGTTGCAATAAAAAACAGGCGCAACCGGTATTAACAAGCGCCGATATTACTAAAGTAATTGATCATATGACGGTTATTATGATCCATGATGTAACTAATCCTCCTTTGGCTGCACGTTTCTTTTCGTATACCTGCATTGCAGGTTATGAAGTTGTGGCGCAAAACGACAAAAGTGTTAAAAGCATGTATGGTATTTTAAATGAATATCCCGCTATTAAAAAACCGACTTATGCTAAAGGATATGCCTACCAGTTAAGTGCTTTAATAGCCATGATGGAAACCGCGGGAAAGCTACAGCCATCAGGTAGCTTACTGATAAAATATGAGCAGAGTTTTTTGGATTCATGTAAAAAGATAGGCTTTACCGACGAGGTTATCGACAGTTCTAAACATTACGCGCAGGCTATCAGTAAGCAGATACTTGCTTATGTTAAAAAAGACAAATACAACAGGATTAGTAATTATACAAGATATACCCCGCTTGGAAAAGAGGGCACCTGGGACCCTACCCCACCGGCTTATATGGCCCCGGTTGAGCCTTATTTTAATACCATCCGTCCGCTTACGCTTGATTCGGCTTCTCAATTCCTGCCAGATCCTCCAATACCTTTTTCTACCGATAAAAACAGCGCTTTTTATAAATTCATGATTATGAACTACAAAGCAAGCGCGGAAGGATTAACTACCGAACAACGGACAATAGCAGGCTTTTGGGATTGCAATCCATTTGCCGTTCAGGATAACGGGCACATGCTGATAGGTTTAAAAAAGATTTCGCCAGGGGCGCATTGGATGGGAATTACAGGCATAGCATGCCGGCAAACAAAAACCGGTTTTTCAAAGGCACTGGAGATCCATACCATGGTGGCCACGGGATTACTGGATGGTTTTATATGCTGCTGGGACGATAAATACCGCACCAACAGGGTCCGCCCGGAAACTGCCATCCGCAAGTATATAGATGTTAACTGGAAACCGCTGCTGCAAACACCGCCGTTCCCCGAATACATTAGCGGCCATTCTGTTATATCATCGGCGTCGGCAGTAATACTTACCCATTACTTTGGCGATAATTTTCATTATACCGATAACGTGGAAGAAAAATATGGACTTACCCCCCGAAGTTTCAATTCATTTACACAGGCCGCTACCGAAGCCGGTATGTCTCGGTTTTGGGGAGGCATTCACTTTAAGGATGCAATTGATAATGGCATAATACAAGGCGTTAAAGTTGGCCAATGGGTGTTGGCTAAATATACAGGCCCGGTTAAAAGTTCGTCGGTAACACATTAAATGAAACACCTTTTTTTATAACCTGTTTTCCTGCAACCAAATTATAAACTTAACCTAAGCTGTTTATAAAACATACTTAGCTTTAATCACACCAGTATGAAACCAAAATTCCTTGCACTATTTATTATCACCTTTTTAAGTGTCATTAATACATTTGCCCAAACTCACACGTTTAAGCTGGGCGATGATGCATTTTTGCTGGATGGCAAGCCCTTCCAGATGATATCGGGCGAAATGCATTACCCCCGGGTACCACGCGAGGCCTGGCGTTCGCGCATGAAAATGGCCAAAGCGATGGGGCTGAATACTATAGGGACCTATGTATTTTGGAACCTTCACGAACCACAAAAAGGAAAATTCGATTTTACAGGAAATAATGATGTAGCAGCATTTGTACGCATAGCCCGGGAAGAAGGACTATGGGTAATACTGCGCCCAAGCCCCTATGTATGTGCCGAATGGGAATTTGGCGGTTATCCGTATTGGCTGCAAAACGAAAAAGGGTTAGAAGTACGCAGTAAAGAGCCCCAGTACCTTAAAGAATATGAAAGCTATATTAAAGAGATAGGCAAACAACTGGCTCCGCTGCAAATAAACCATGGTGGTAACATATTAATGGTGCAGATAGAGAATGAGTATGGCTCCTACGGCAGCGACAAGGAATATTTATCCATCAATAAAAAATTCTTTGAAGAAGCGGGCTTCGATGGCTTGCTATATACCTGCGACCCTGCCCCCGATTTAGTAAAAGGGCATTTACCAGGCCTGTTGCCGGCAGTTAACGGACTGGATGATCCGGCTAAGGTGAAAAAGATAATCAACAACAACCATGATGGCAAAGGGCCATACTATATTGCCGAATGGTACCCGGCCTGGTTTGATTGGTGGGGCACCAAACACCACACCGTACCGGCCGAACAATATGCCGGCCACCTTGACTCGGTTTTGGCAGCAGGCATATCCATCAACATGTACATGTTTCATGGCGGTACAACACGCGGATTTATGAATGGCGCCAATTATAAAGACGAAACTCCTTACGAACCACAAATCAGCAGCTATGATTACGATGCGCCGCTGGACGAGGCTGGTAATGCCACTCCTAAATTCATGAAGTTCAGGGAAGTGATCCAAAAATACCTGCCCGCCGGCATAAGCCTGCCCGCTGTTCCTGCGGCTAAACCTGCTATCAGTATACGGGCAATTAAATTTGCAAAGTCGTTAAGCCTGTTGAACGCCTTGCCAGCTCCTAAAGCAAACATAACCCCGCTTACTTTTGAAGACCTGCGCCAGGATTATGGTTTTGTATTATACAGAAGCACCATCCAGGGAAGCAAAACAGGCACACTTAAGCTTAAGGATTTAAGAGATTACGCGGTTGTAATGATCAATGGTAAAACGGTTGGCGTGCTTGACCGCCGGTTGAACCAGGATAGCTTAACCCTTGCCCTGCCAGCCGGCAAAGTAACATTGGATATTTTAGTCGAAAATCTTGGCCGCATCAACTTTGGTAAATACCTGTTACAAAATAAAAAGGGTATTACCCAAAAGGTACTTTTTGCCGGCAACGAAGTACCGCACTGGAAAATGTATTCCTTACCCTTCAAAAGCTTAAATACAATCAGGTTTAGTGCGGCTAAGCAAAATTCCCGGTCGCCGCTGATTAAGAAGGGAAGCTTTAACCTCGGCAAAGTTGCAGATACCTACCTCGACCTGAGCCACTGGGGCAAAGGCGTGGTTTGGGTAAACGGGCACAACCTGGGGCGGTATTGGAATATCGGTCCGCAGCAAACGCTATACCTGCCCGCAGAATGGCTGAAAAAAGGACATAACGATATTGTTATCCTGGAATTATTGAAACCGCAACAAGATCAATTATCCGGATTGAGTAAACCTGTATTAGATCAATTGCAGCTTTAAATAACCTGCCGCGGCAAAAATTGCCGCGGCAGGAATTAAAGTTTAGGTATTATTTAGTTTGATAGAAAAGCACCCTGTCAATTACCTGTATCGCGCCGTTTACGGGCAAAATATTGCTTGTTCGTACACTTACATAGCCAACAGAATTTGAGAAATCATTTAACCGCATGGTAAAATTCTGATCGTCGTTAACACGCAGTGTCATCACCGATGTGGGATTTAACGGATCGTAATTTAACGGCTGAAGCGTAGTGGCGATCACGTTGCCGGGTGTTAAGTTGTTAAAGGAGTATGCTCCCTGTACAATTAAATACAACAGGTAGTTTTTTACCTGTTCTTTTGGGTAATCGCTCCACTTTTTGGCTGGCGCACCATTTACCAGGTATTTTCCCCAGTAACAGTCGGCTGTAATTGTAGGTACCTTATTTGCAAGGGTTGTTCTGTAAATAGCATCGTTATGCAATAGTATAAACGTACAATTGGTTTTAATATACAGGTTTGTATCAATCCCCGAATATTCAATGGCCTGCCGCATCAGCTTAAATATGGTATCCTTCCCGGTAAAGTTGTAGCTGCGGTCCTTAATATATTGCCAGGTAGTTTTATCAATATGCGGATCGAGCACGTACGGATGATAATCAGCACTTTCCTGCAATTTCAATCCGGCCACATTACAGCCTGCCATACTTATTAAAAGGCCCGCAAACGCAAACCATAAATATGCTTGTTTCATCTTTTTCATTTGATATCGTTTTAAAATGCTGTCTGATTAATAAGGTGGATTTTGAGTTAGCCTGGTATTGGCGTTTAACACGTTTTGATTAATGGGCCATAATACCTTCCTCGGGTCGCCAAAGCCGGTAGAAGGAAAGCCTTTGGCCAGCTGCCTGTTCCTGATCACAGGGTCCATAATGCTGATGATGATATCATTTCTTTGCAAATCAAACCAGCGTTTTGCTTCGCAGAAAAACTCCAGCTGCCTTTCCCGTAAAATCCCGTTGGTATTAACAGGACTGCCATAAAGCATAGCATCCGCATTGGCAAAATCACTTGCCTGGTAGGCTGGCAAGCCTGCCCGGGTATGTACTTTATTCAGGTAAAGCAGCGCGTTGGCCAGGTCGCCTGTTCTGTTTAAAGCTTCGGCCCGTAAAAGATAAATGTCGGCCAGGCGATATAACGGAAAATACAAATTAGCCTGGGGCGAAGGCGGATAAATCTGGTTACCATTCTTATCCAGGTTGGGGGCATAATACTTTAATATTTTATCGTGGTTAGTTACTTTAAAATCGATACTCTGGGAGCCCCTGATATCGGCCGTTGTGGTGGTATAATAGGCCCACAAACCTGGGTCAACGGCAAAATCGCTGTTGGTGTCACCGGCACCTATCTCCTGCGATGTTTTGTTGCCGCCATCAACCGTAAAATCCCAGTTTAAACTCCAGATGTTCTCTTTGGTATTAGTTGGGGCGATAAAATTATTTTTCCAGCTGGCAGTAGGTTCCAGGCTATAGCGGTTTAGCTTGAACAGGTTATCGCACCACAACAAAGCGTTGGTATAATCGTGGTTATACATGTAAACATCCATCAACATGGCCGCAATACCACCCGAATTTAAATTCCATACAACGGCGGCTGTATGGTCAGACAGGTCATAGGCCTTAAGCAAATCGGGCAGGATAACGTTTTTTACAATGTCAGCCGCAGGTGTTACGCCCTTGTAAGGATCGGTGCTCAAATCTTCATAAGGTTCAGTCCACACGGGTACGTTTCCCCAAAGCCTTATCAGCCAAAAATAACAATACGCCCTTATTCCCAGTGCCTGAGCCTGTAAGTCTTTTGATAAAACAGGATCAATACCCTCAATAGTAGGGATATATTTTATTGCAAAATTTGCCCGGCTTATGGCCGCGTATATCAGCGTCCAATCGGCCCCGGTGGTGGTAGGCGTTAGTACGTTTAATGACAGCGGCAGGCCATCGTTATAGGTAGGGTGAAAAGTAAGGTTATCACTCCGTCCATCGCCCCAATAAATATATTGGGTGTTAAACATATCCTGGATGCCATCATATATCCCGGCAATGCCTGCCTTGGCATCATCGGCTGTTTTCCAGAATTTGCTACTGGCCAACTGACTTTTGGGGGGCTGATCCAACAACTTTTTACAGCTAAACAACGCAATGGAAAGCATCAAAAAAGTAACGTGTAATATTTTTTTCATGATTAAGTTCATTAGAAATTAACATTTATTCCAAAACCAAATTCGCGCCTGCGCGGATAACGGCCACTGTCATTACCCGGCGTTAATGCCGAGCTTGAAGAAAACTCTGGGTCGTACCATGAATAATTAGTCCAGGTGAGCAGGTTTGCGCCGTACGCATAAGCGCCAATATTTTTTAGTTTAATACGCGAGGCAATATTTGCCGGCAGGTTATAGGTAAACTTTGCATAGCTAAGCCTTATAAACGAAGTGTTTTCCAAAAACCTGGTTTGGGTACCCGGGAAGTTCGCGGTTGAATTTTTGCGGCCCATATAAGGTATATTGGTAATATCTCCCTGATTTTTCCATGAATTGTAGGTGGTATTATTATCAGCTACAATACCCGATGTTGCCAGGTTATTTAAGGTTTGTCTTGGGCTGGCATAGGCCTCGCCCCCCCAGTTGGTGTTAAGCGTAAACGACAAACTAAATTGTTTATAAGTAAACGTGTTAATGATGGCTCCATAAAATGACGGCTGTGCATTGCCAATTATCTGCCTGTCGTTAGCATCAATTACACTATCTTTTTTAACGTTGTCAAATATCATATCGCCACCCAGTAGCAATGCCCCGCCTGCATACATGTGATGCACCGTGCCCGTATAACTATTACCGTTCAGGGTGTAGCCCGAAGCCGTTTTGCCATCGGCAGATACATCAACCGGTGTCAGCCTGTTCCAATTATCATCATAGGCGTTTGATGCATCGTAGCGGTAAACGCCCAATCCCTTATATCCGTAAAAATCGCCAATTTTGCCGCCCTCCTGAACCAGGTAGGTTGCACCTCCTGCTGTGGCCAAAAATGGCTGATGATTGTAGAGGCTCCTGATTTTATTACGCTCGATTGATAAACTCGCGTTAATATTCCAGATAAACTTTTTAGACACAATTGGCGTCGCATTTACCGAAAACTCCCAGCCATTATTTGAAACATCGCCAACGTTCACGTACACGTTTGTAAAACCGGTTTCTACCGGGATATTGCGTTGATAAAGCAGGTTTTTAGTTACCTTTTGATAATAATCGGCTGTTACATTAAGGCGCGAATTAAAGAATTGCAAATCTAAGCCTATGTTCTTTTGTATGTTACTCTCCCATTTTAACTGCGTATTGCCAAACTGGTTGCTTAAAACCACGCCATTGATGGCATTATAAAAGGATGAGCCAAAAGTATAAATGAGCAGGTTGGAGTTGGCGGGGATACGATCATTACCTACCTGCCCATAACTTACCCTCAGCTTACCATCGCCCAGGAATTTTTTCGACCAGTTCATAAACGGCTCGTCGGAGAAACGCCAGGCGGCAGATGAACCGTAAAAATTACCAAACTGATTGGATGAACCAAATTTTGACGATCCGTCCCGGCGGTAAACCGCGCTGATGATGTACCGGCTTTTGTAGTTGTAACCTGCACGCGCGTAAAATGATTCGCGGCTGGTTGACCCGGCATCGGTACCAGTGTTGGTTAAATCTATCGTGCCGGCAACGTTTGAGGTATATATAGTTTCGTTAGCATAGTTTGTACCCGCTATTTTAAAGCTGTTATTTTGTGTTTTTTCGGCACTTATACCTGCCACCGCGGTTATAGAGTGATTTTGACCGAATGTTTTATTGTAGTTTAAAAATCCCTGGTATGCCCAGTTGGTGCTAAGGCCAAAACTCTCCCTACCCGCATTTACCAGCGGGTTGGCGCTGCTGAGTAATTTAGGATCAAAGAAAACATTGTGCGGCGTTGATAAACCAAAATCAAAGTTATTGGTTAGCCGCAGATCTTTTGTAATGGTATAATCAACCTGGTTAAACAAATCGCCGGTGTAGGTATTGGTAACGTTAACCTCCAGCAATGCAACCGATAACTGGTTGCGGCGGCCGCTAATGTACCCGGTTAAGGTACCATCGGGATAATACAAAGCTAAATTTGACGGCCGCTGAAAGGCTTGATTAATGGTGTTACCTTCGTTAATATTATTGTTGGTATTATAACCAAAGGATAAACGGTTGCTGTATTTAAACCTTGGCGATACCTGGTAATCCAGGTTAAAACGGGCCTGCAATGTTTTTGAGTAGCTGTTAACTATCAAACCTTCATCATTAATATACCTTATGCTTGAATAGTATTGCACACTTTTTTCGCCGCCGCTAACACCAAAATCAAGAATATCTCTTTTGGCTGTTTGGGTAATTACGCTCTGGTTATCATTGTCCGAGTTAAAAACCACATTTAATGAGTCGTTTGTGGTAGTTGGTTTATCGGGACTATTACCATTATATAAATTTCTTTCAACACGCAGGTCCTTTGAATTTGGCTGCTCCAGCTTGTGGGCCATTACACCAAAAATGCGGGCATACTGCGCATTTATAAGCGGCTTACCCGCCTTGCCGCGCTTGGTGGTAATTAAAATAACGCCATTGGCGGCCTGCGAACCATAAATAGCCGCAGAGGCCGCATCTTTTAATACCTCGATAGACTGAATGTCATTAGGGTTCACATTATCTGCGCTTTGGCTCAAAATACCGTCTATTACAAACAAGGGCGAGTTGCCGGCACTTGAAAAGGTAGAGCCACCGCGTATTTGGATGGAGCCGGTTGCGCCAGGCTCGCCCGAATCGTTTATTACCAGTACGCCCGATGCCTGTGATTGCAAAGCATCAATCAGGTTGATAGGATGGCGTTCCTCAATCTGTTTAGCAGTTACGGTTGAGATAGCGCCGGTTAAATCGCGTTTTGCTACCGATTGTCCGTAGCCGGTCACCA
Source organism: Mucilaginibacter sp. P2_A5 (assembly GCF_056404995.1). Lineage (NCBI taxonomy): Bacteria > Pseudomonadati > Bacteroidota > Sphingobacteriia > Sphingobacteriales > Sphingobacteriaceae > Mucilaginibacter > Mucilaginibacter sp. P2_A5. Next base: position 22,577 of record NZ_JBFUCY010000025.1, on the reverse strand, counting down.
CTACCTCATTCAGGTCGGTAGATGATTCCTTGAGCGTGATGTTGATGTTTTTACGGTCGCCAACTGTTACTTCCGTCGAAGTGAAGCCGATGAACGAAAATGTCAATACCGCATTGTTATCCGGCACATTGATTGTAAATTTTCCATCAATATCGGTAATAACACCTGTTTGCGCTCCTTTTACCTTTACGCTCACTCCAGGCAACGGACCGCCTTTATCGTCTGTTACCCGCCCGGTAATGGGACGGGCCGCCATCTGTAATGCCTTATCAGAAATGATAACCAGGTTGTTATTGCCCAGTTTATATACCAGGTCTGTTTTGGTCAGCAACACGTCCATCACCTGGTTTATCGACGCATTGTTAAGCATTATATTGCCAATATGCTTTTCGCTCAGTGCGTCATCATTGTACACAAAACGGTAGTTGCTTGTTTTTTCAATTTCTGTAAGCGCTTTTTTTATCGAAACATCATGAAGGCTAATGTTAATTTTATCCTGGGCGTAGCCTTTTGCAAAAACCTGAAACGCTGATATAATAATCAGGATTAGGGTACACTTTGTCATGAGTAATATTTTAAATAGGCGTTGCAACCGCACATTACTTGTGCGGCAAGCATTTTTTTTCATAATTTAGTATTTAGGTTACTTTAATTATTGGTTTAAGAAGACTCGTAGTTGTGGTACCAATTATTGCGGGGGATGCGACAACATTCTCCGCTTTTTTGGTTTAATAGTTTTAAGGATCAAATTTTATCATAGGCATATTTTTAGGTTATAGCTTTATTGGTTAGTAGATAATCACCTTTTTGTTATCGATTAAAAAGTTAAAATTGCTGGTTATTTTAAGGGCCTCCAACGCTGTGTTTAGCGGTTCGGCCACGAATTTTGCGCTAAATCGTTTCTCTTTTAATTCCTCATTTTTAAATGCTATGGAAACACCGTACCACCTTTCCATCTTTTTGGCTACCTCGTCAAAATATTCGTTATCAAATACCAGTTTGTTTTCCAGCCATTGCGCTTCTGATGGCAACGAATCGGCTTTGGTGGTATGCAGGGTGCTTAAGGTAATAACGGCGTTGCTTTTATGGCTGCTGGCCCCTTTGCTGTTAACAATGGTCAACTTTTCGGAGGGTTTTAATATAATCCGTTGACCGGGGCCCGAAGTTGTGGTTAATTCTATCCTGCCCCGTATCAGCGATGTTTCAGAAACATCATCGTTTGCATACGACCTGACATTGAAAGCAGTGCCCAGCACTTTTATGCGCATAGTAGCCGTATTCACAACAAACGGATGTCCGGCGTCCTTCACCACATCAAAAAAAGCCTCGCCGGCAAGGCGCACCTCCCTATTACCATCACCATAATTTGTTTTGTAAAAAATTTCGCTGCCGGCATTAAGCCAAACCTTAGTACCATCGGGCAATACAATTTTGCTGATGTTTCCGCCCGCTGCTACAATTTGATAGGTTTTACTATCATCACCCCGATAACTTTTCCAGTAAAAAAAAGATAATAAACCAAACACCAAACAGGCCGCTGCAATGAGTGCACGTTTGACAATAATCCTTATGTTTTTCGGACCGAAGGCAACCTCGTTGACAGGGCTTTGAAATGTATCGGCTCCGGTGCTGCCGGTTTCGAGTTTACTTTCAAGATTGTCCCATTTTTGCTGAAGCTTATGGGGAATAAAACGGGGTGGTTGATTGGGATTTTGCCGCCACATGGCCTCCAATACCTGGATGGAATAAACATCAGCCCAGGGCTGCCTGAGCAACTGATGTAACTGATGAAGCTCCTCCGGGGTAGCCTCATTATTAAGTTTTTTTCCAACAAGTGTCCAAATATTGTCCTGATCCATTTTTTTGCTTCAGAAACAAGGACAGGAGAAAATGAAAATACCCCAGTGAAAAAATGAAATTAATTTGAGGACGCTTTTTTTATTGTTCCTTTATGATGATCTGGTGAGGCGGAAATTGCAGCGGCTATTCTTTTCAGCGCGTTATTCATGTGATATTCAACGGTTTTAACAGAGATATTTAATATCTCCGCCACCTTCCGGTATTTCAGGCTATCCTCTTTAACCAGTTTAAATACAATTTTACATTCATCAGGTAACCGTTGTATGGTGTAATTAATAATTTTTGCAAGTTCATTGGTAATTAACACATCTTCAACAGAACCGCTCATATCCTTAAGCTCAAAACTAACCGATTCTATATCAACACAAGTTATCCGATTTGACAAATTATGATTGATGGCCCTGTTTTTAACCGCCACATATAAATAAACCGTTAAATTATTAACTTCTGCTAATCCGGCCCGGTTCGACCATATTTTCACAAAAACGTCATCTACAATCTCCTCGCCCACCTCTGTTAACTTCACATAGGAGCAGGCTAATTTTAACAACCTTTCGTAATATAAAAAGTAGATCTTTTTAAAAGATGCCAGATCATTATCATGCGCAACTTTTAATAACAGATCTTTGATATCAATGTTCAACATCTTTAAGCAGGTTTTGTAAGTGCATTTACAGGGGAGAATGCATATAATTGGTTACGCTAAATTTAGTTGAGAAAAACAAAGCAGAAGTAAACTATAATAGCTTATTACTAATCTGCATTTACAATTTGAACAAGCAGTGGTTGTTGAGGCGGGCCTTAAAGCGAATACGGAGGGAAGATCAGGAAGTTGCTGCGCCCGATAAAATACTTCCTTGCTATAACGATGGTATCAAAAAAAAGCGGACAAAGACTAAATTTAGTCTTTGTCCGCTCAAAGTTTTCCCACATGGACTCGAACCACGATTGTCTGAACCAGAATCAGAAGTGCTACCATTACACCATAGGAAAATAACAAGCAAGAAGATTTACATCTGCATGCTGTGCAAATATAACACATATCGCATTAATGAGCAAAAAAACAGTTAAAGGCTGGCTTCAGTATATCTTTTGAAATTATCCAGGATAGCCTGCCATCCTCCCCTTTGCATTTCAACAGGGTGCTGCGTTTCGGGGTCAAATGTTTCTGTTACTTTAGTGGTATCTCCATCGGCGGTAAATTCAATTTTTACCCTCCGGCCGTCCCCGAGGCCATATTCAATCAGCCTATATTGTTCTACATTGCTGTAAACGCCTTCAAAGTCAAAACTGAAACTTCCATCTTTCGCGGCCATGGTAGTTTTAAATTTGCCGCCTGTTTGCGCGTCGTTATCAGCATAGGGCGCGTGCCAATCGTCTGATGCATGGCACCATTGAGTAATATGCTCTGGCATAGTCCATGATTCCCAAACTTTTTCAATTGGTGCATTTATTGTAGCTTCTACGGTGATAGCTGTTGTTTCCATTTGTGTTATTTAATTGATTTTCTTTTGATAAAATTAGGAGAATATTTCAAAAAGGAATATAGTTAAATGCGACAATTGACGGGTGTTAATTACTGATGGAAATGTTTAATATAATTGATTGTGTTTTTATATTTGGTGCAACAACAAACGTTTTTTATCACGATAACCCTGCCCTATCATTAAAAAAAAGTATAGCCCATGAATTTTCTAAAGAATATATTCAAAGGAGGTGAACAACCTGTTAGATCCTATTCAGATTTTTGGACCTGGTTTCAAAAAAATGAAAAGGTTTTTTTCAAAGTAGTAAAAGAAAAAGGAGATATCCACAAAGATTTTTTCGACAAACTTTCGCCAAAGCTTAACGAGCTTAAAGATGGATTTTATTTTTTAACCGGCATATTTGATGAGCATACCGTCGAACTTGTTTTGACTGCCGATGGCGCTATCAAAAATATTCCCTTTGTAGAAGAACTTGTTAACGCCGCCCCGAAAGTAAATGGTTGGAAGTTTACTGCACTGAAACCCGCTTTAGATATTACAAACGTATACATCGAAATGGGCGGCTATAAATTTGGCGATAAAAACATTCACTTTTATGCAAATACTTCGGATGAGTTTCCTGATGAAATAGATATCACCGTTTTACATGACGACCTTACCCAACACAATAAAGATAACATCATCAATGGCGTATACATTTTTCTTGACAATTTCATTGGCGAACTAAATTTTGCTACAACCATAGATAATGTAAATGTTATAGATAAAAGCGAGGCGGAAAAAGAACTAGTACCAATAGCGAAACTAAAAGATTTCTTAGCCTGGCGCGAAAAAGAATTTATCGAAAAGTACGAAGGAATAAGGCACAACACTGAAGACGACTCCTACTCGGGGCTTGAAGCAACGTTGGAAAATGGAAATCCTGTTGTGGCTATAATTAACACAGATTTACTTAACTGGGACAGCAAAGCATCACACCCCTGGATTATGAGTATTGAAATTAAATACGGCGGTACAGCTAATAACGGCATGCCCGACAACAAAACCTATCAGCTGTTGGATAATATTGAAAAGGATATACTTCGTGAATTGAAAGACTTCGACGGTTACCTGAACATTGGCCGCCAAACTGCTGAAAACACCCGGGATATATATTTTGCCTGCAAAGATTTCAGAAAACCATCCATTGTAGCTTATAGTATTGTAAAGAAGTATTCGAGCCAGGTTGACATAACGTATGATGTTTATAAAGATAAATACTGGCGCTCATTCGAGCGGTTTAGATAGTTATGGCATGCTGTGAACAGCAATTAATTTACGTAGAATTATTTTGACAAATTACAACCAAAACGGCGGGATATCTGCAAAGCCTTTGTTTACTATATTCAAATGCCTCGTGTTTTAAAATCATAGTATTTGAATATAAATTAAGCAAAAAAATCATCATATATTTATCATATTCAAATCACAATCGGTTTAATTGTGTGGTAATTAATACCTTTATCTTAGTATTTAACAACCAGCTATGCAAGCTATCACCATCGACGAATTTTATAAACAGGTAGGGAAAGACGATGCAGAATCGCTGTTGCCGGCCGGAATCAACAAAGAAATAGGGCACTTTAACGTATTCGACCTCAAAGAATTAATCCCCCGTTTTAAGGACGACCCCGGTCATATGCCCTACAACCGCAGGGCTTACTACAAGATAAGCCTGGTAAGAGGAAAAAATATTGCGGAGTACGCAGACAAGGTGATCCACATCGACAAAAATGCTTTGCTTTTTGCTACTCCTAAAATACCCTATAACTGGGTGCCACAGGATATGGACCAGGCAGGATACTTCTGCATTTTTACCAGCGATTTTTTAATACAATCAAAAAGTGGTGCTGTTTTAGATGAACTCCCCATCTTTCGCCCGGGTGGCTACCCGGTTTTCCAGGTTACCGATGCGCAGGCAAACGAACTGGAGCTGATGTTTAAAAAAATGCAGCAGGAAATAAGCTCCGATTATTTGTTTAAGTATGATCTTATCCGCAATTACGTAATGGAGGTAATTCATTACGGCCAAAAGCTGGAGCCCTTAACCACCTATAACAGTGCGCACAATGCATCGGCAAGGGTATCATCCCTGTTTATCGAACTGTTGGAGAGGCAGTTCCCCATAGCATCCCCGCAGCAAAAAATAACCTTGCGAACCGCTAGTGATTATGCCGACCGCCTCGCTGTGCACAGTAATCACCTTAACAAGGTTTTAAAAGAAAACACCGGCAAAACCACAACCGAGCATATTACCAACCGGCTTATCCAGGAAGCAAAAATCCTGCTCAAACAAACCGATTGGAACATATCAGAAATTGCCTACAGCCTGGGATTTGAACAGCTATCGCACTTTTCAAACTTCTTTAAAAAACAAACATCACTATCGCCAATTGAAATACGGGCAAAAATTATTTGAAATTGATAAATAGCTGATTGATGATTGCAAACATGTTATGGACAATGGCGCGTAGTTTAGCGCTATAACAACGCAACATCATGGCTCTTAAATTAATTAGCGGCGCCCTTATCATATTTGCAGCCTTTATGAGCATAAAACACGGCTGGCAGGGACTAACCATGAAACCGGGTGCCACTGGCCCCGAAGCAGAATTGTTTGGCAAATTAAATTTAAGCCCCGCCACATTAAAAGTAATATCGCTTTTGACACTGCTGAGCGGAATACTTATCCTTATGCCGCAAACTTTTGTTGCAGGCAATGTTTTAAATGCCGGCCTGATATTTTTCCTGGTGGTAATGTTTTTTTACGTAGGGGAATTCAAAGCCGCTTTAATTGAGATACCTTTTTTGCTTATCCCATTAGTGTTAATATATTTGAAATATCCACTTGGATAAATTACTTATGATAAACAAATCATTCATTGGTAGAAAAAAAGCAATTGAAAAGCGATTGAGCGATCACGGCATCAACGATATCAAAATACAATACCTGCCTTATCTTGATTTTGATCCTGAAAGTTTTGCAAAACCTTTTGACGTTGGCCGCCGGATTATCATTTTGTATGCAGTTTCGATTGCAGCACAGCATGAAAAATATCGTCAAAAAATCATGGACTGGCTAAAAGCTGAGGGCCTATGGGAACATGTTAGTGAACGGGAAACAAAATTGTTTGAAGGAAAAGTTACAGACAAAAAGGCACTGGTAAATTTTTCATGGCAAATAGAAGCGGCTTACGTATTGGCCTGGTCGCTCGGATTAGTTACGAAACTTTCGGTTTCCTGCCAGCCTATAGACGATGAGGAATTTAATGAATTTGATGCCGTTATTCCTTTGGTCGGCGAGCCTTTAAATGATTTTTTAACCAAACTGCATTATATCGACGAAACAATCATCATCGACGAAAACCTTTTTAATGAATTGGTTACCACTTACCTGAGAGATATTTATTTTAACGGCAACCCAAACACATCGACGGTAGACAGCGTCGTTTCTTTCGAAAGGCATAAAGCGCTGAACTGGCTTCGCCGCTTCTCCGGATTTGAAGAGTGGGACGAAACAGATACCTCAACCTAAAAGCGTAGTACGCCACAGCGCTTACATGCTTATTTTTGCCCGCATTTTATTCCCTTTTGCCTCATGCGTTACCTCGGCAAGTCCCAATGCTTCCATTAGGGGCGGAATGTACATGCCAAAACGGCCACGTAAACCTTTCTTGAGCCCGTACCAGCCGCCAACAGGGTTTTCGGAGGAACGCCCCCATGCTTCAACGGTACCTTCTTTGGCCGGCTTTTGTTCGTCGGCGCTCCCCAGTTCTATCCAATCGCCGTGTTGCTTAAGCATTGCGTGTAAATCTGCAAGGCAACGGTAATCATACAGCAACACCGTTTTGCCAACGGTGCATACCAAAACTTCTTTGCCATCTCTTACATCGGTATGCATGGTATATTCTGATGATAGCGGCGGTGTTTTAAGGGCCAATGGGGTTTCTTTAGTGCCAATTTGTTCTTTCATTGTATCAAAGCTAAATTAACGTCTGTTTTACTATTTTATTAACTGATCTATTGGCTTTAAAGTTAGGCGATAATAAGATACCCTTATAGGTTTTGCTACGCATCAGCAAAAAAATTCCATAAAAAAGCCACTTACAAATGCAAGCGGCTTTCTGTCTTGATTCTTGACTCTTAATTCTTGATTCTCTTTATTCACACCTTAATCCTCGTTCACAAATGAACGGAGCATCCAGGTGTTTTTTTCGTTGAATTGCATAAAGCGGTTCACCATATCATTGGTTCCATCATCGCCGGCTTCCGCTGTAATATCCAGGATCTCCCTTTCCTTGGCTATCAGGGCGGCAATGTCGTCAATAATGGCCTTTACCATTAGGGTATCCTTTAAACCAATGGTTTGAATTTCTTTGATTTGGGCGGTTTCAATATAGTCTTTAAAAGTACTATACGGTGGTTTACCTAACGACAGGATCCTTTCGGCCAGTTCATCAATGGTTAATAAAGCAGCGGTATACAACTCCTCAAACTTAAGGTGCAAGGTAAAAAAACTTGGCCCTTTTACATTCCAATGGCATCCGCGCAGCTTTTGATAATGGATGTGGTAGTTTGCCAAAAGATCGTTCAAATGGTCGACAACCGGCTTTACTTTTGTTTCTTCTAAGCTAATTTGTTCAGCATTCATAGTAGTGGTGATTTAGTGCTTTTAATACCGCCGCAGCGGCAATGTTTGGTAAAATTAACACTGTTTTGAAGATATTAAGCATATTTACACACTTTATGACAAAGTTGCTACCATTCATCCAACATCAATGTAAATGGCCCGTGTGGCGCATGGAGATTGATGGGCCAGGTAATATTATATTTCTGGAGGTACGCAATAGTGGCGACAAATTGGTTTCATTTACATCAATCAGCCTGGATAGCGGAATCATAAACTTTGAAGGGCTTACAACTCCCGAGCGATGGCTTACAGGCATCGAGACCGCATTTGACGGAGTACTGCTGCTGCATAATTACCAATCAGAAAAAGGTCCGGCACATAAGGGGCTGACCGCCATTGACGGCCGCACCGGGAAAACATTGTGGAGTAATTATACATTGGCCTTTGATCATATTTCGGTAAATGGCCCGGTGGTTTACAATACTCAAATACAGCCCCCAAAGCTCGTTCTGGCCGATATCAAAACCGGGGGAATAGCAAGAACCTATCAGGCTGTTATTGATATCGATTTAAATAATCACATTTTAAGCCCGCGCACGTTACCGGCACAAACGTTTAAGAATCTGCCGGCCGGGGTTGATGCCTACGGAAATACCGTGCATTACCTGGAGCACAATAATTTTAGAATTGTATCTTTGCACACGTTTTTGGCCGGGCAACTTGAGCAGCTCCTTTATATTTTTGACGATGAAGGCGCTATTGTTTACCACGATTTGTTGCAAAGCGATATACAAAAATTGCAACCCGAGGCGTTTGTAGTACATAATGATAAGCTGATCTATCTTAAAAACAGGTCAGAATTAATAGTTTTAAATTTATAAAGTACTGTATTATAAAATATTATGAAATTAAAGGTCCTTTTATTGATTGCTCCCTTAATCACCATTTCTGCATCCCTTTTTGCCCACACCGCCAAAGATTCTATCGGTGTTGAAAACCAGAACGGCAAAAAAGTTATCCTCCACAAATTAGACCCAAAAGACAATTATTACTCCATAGGCAGGCGTTATAAAGTAAGCCCAAAAGCTATTATAGAGTTTAACAACAATGCACCGCTTAAAATTGGCGGCACTATTAAAGTACCTACCGATTTGCCATTTAATGAAACGCAAACCGCTGCAACAACACAACCAACAAAACCTGCTGTACAACCGGCAGTAGTACAGCAAAAGCCACAGGTGCAGCCAACTGTTACCAAAACACCTGTACAAACGCCCGCGGTTCAACAACCTGTAACACAACAGCCCGCACCTGTGGTTCAACAGCCAGTTGCAACAGCGCCAAAACCGGCTGCTCCGGCACCGGCAACAGCACAACCAGGTGCTGCCGTAAACATGGACAATGTACAACAGTATAAGGTATCGGCCGGCGAAACAATATTTGCTATTGCCAAAAGATTTAATACTTCGGTTGAAGATATCAGGAGCTTGAATAGCTTAAGCTCGGATGATTTAAAGGCCGATCAGATAATCAAAGTACGCACCGGCATGCCACCTGAAGAAAGGCCGGTAGCCAAGCAGGACGGATTGAAAGCAGACTCGGCAGGGATGCCTGTTGACAGTGCCGACGCTAAATTTAAAGCCAACCGTTTTGGCCTGTACGAAAAAAATGAAAGAGGCGTAGCAACCTGGATATATGATACCAGCCTTGATCCTAAAAAAGAATTGGTTTTACACCGTACCGCGCCAATAGGCACGGTGATAAAAATTACTAATCCTATGAACAACCATACTACTTACGCAAAAGTAGTAGGAAGGTTTACAGACAGCGAAGCAACCAAAAACGTGCTCATTGTAATGACCAAGAACACCGCCGACGCATTAGGCGCTTTAGATAAACGCATTAACGTAAATATCAGCTACGGAAGCCCGAATGAATAAACCTTATATTGTTGGGATTGCCGGTGGAAGCGGATCGGGCAAAACCTTTTTTTTGAAGTGTTTCCTGGAGCATTTTACTGCTGATGAGGTATCTCTTGTTTCGCAGGATGATTATTATATCCCTGTGGCGCATAACATGACCAAGGAAGAAAACAAGCTGTATAACTTCGATTTACCGGCAACTATAGATGACAGGCACTTTCATGATGATATTGGCAAACTTTTAAATAAAGAGCCCATCATTAAACATGAGTATACTTTCAATAACCCCGATGCCATCCCCAAAGTACTGGAAATAAAGCCTGCACCAATCCTGATAGTAGAAGGTTTATTTATACTGCACTTTAAAGAGATTGCCGGTATGCTGGATATGAAAATTTTTATAGAGGCCGAAGATGACATAGCCCTGCAGCGCCGGCTTAAACGCGATTTACTGGAACGCGGCTATTCGCACGATGATGTGATGTACAAATGGGTAAACCACGTTGTGCCGGCCTATAAAGAGTTCCTGCTGCCTTACAAAGATGAATGCGATAAAGTAATTACCAACAACACACATGTTGCAGATGACATTATTGCGGTAACAGAAGAGATATCGGCTAATTTAAGAGAGAAGCTCTTTTAAAAGAATTTGAAAATTCGAGGATTTGAAAATGATTAACAGCCGTTTTGATTTGAAAATTTGAAGATTTGAGAATTTGAAAATGATCAACAAACATCATTTACCTAATTTAATCAGATATTCCCGGCATTTTCAAATCTTCAAATTACTTAGTCATTTTCGAATCTTCAAATTCTCAAATCTTCAAATTATTTAGTTTCCTATAATTTTCCTGGTTTCGTTGTGGTAATCGGTTTTGGTAATTACACCGGCCCTGAACAGGTTTCTCAATTTTGTAAGTTCAGCTTCTATCTTGGGGCAGCAGTTGTGGGTATTGAGTTTGTATGATCGCAGCGGGTCTTTATCAGTGCGGAGCGCCCAAACTAACGAAATTATCCAGGCTATTACTGTCCATCCCAAAAGGACATTCAACAACAAAACCGAAGTAAAGTTATTTTTCTCGCGGGCCATAATAGCAGGCAGGAGATAAATGGGCATTGTAATGGATAATAAAATGAATATTAGTATCAGTCCGGGATAATCTATCATAACCTAATTAAATATTGTCATTTATACGCAATAACTTAATCGTAAGATGCGAATATTTTTTAAATAAACTGCACTTCATTACGGGTATTTTTTACATCTGTATTTCAGGGACCTCCCCTTCTATTATTAACTTTCCTGCAGTCGCTTTTATTATCTCATCTACAGTTACACCTGGTGCCCGTTCCAATAATTTGAAGCCGCCTTGCGGTAAAACGTCAAACACCCCCAATTCGGTTACTATTTTTTTTACGCAATGTACGCCGGTTAATGGCAACGTGCACTTAGGTAATAACTTCGATTCGCCCGATTTGTTTACATGTTGCATGGCTACAATGATATTCTCTGCCGATGCAACCAGATCCATTGCCCCGCCCATACCCTTAACCATTTTACCGGGAATTTTCCAGTTGGCTATATCCCCGTTCTCGGACACCTCCATGGCGCCCAGGATAGTCAAGTTAACCTTCCTGGCCCTGATCATCCCAAAACTCATTGCCGAATCAAATATGGCCGAACCGGGTAACATCGTTATAGTTTGCTTACCGGCATTTATTAAATCAGGGTCTTCCTCGCCTTCAAAGGGAAAGGGCCCCATCCCCAACAGGCCGTTTTCTGATTGTAAAACCACATCCATGGTTTCAGGGATGTAATTGGCCACCAATGTTGGAATACCTATACCAAGGTTAACATAGTAACCGTCTTTTATTTCTTTGGCGATGCGTTTAGCGATACCGTTTTTGTCAAGCATAAAAACTTTTTTTTAATTATATCAATGCGAGGAAGTACAGGATAACAAAAATTTGTCATCGTGACGAAGGAAGGATCTACTAACCAACATGCTTTGACGCCAGAAAAGTTCGCTAATAGATGCTTCGTTCCTCAGCATGACAGGGTTATTATTATTTCGCTCGTTATCCTTTGGTCCTCACTGTCCTATGTTCAATCCGTTTTTCATAATCCCTGCCCTGAAAAATTCTGTGCACATAGATTCCGGGGGTATGAATATGATCGGGATCCAACTCACCCGGTTCAACAAGTTCCTCTACTTCGGCAATGGTTATCTTTCCGGCCATGGCCATAACAGGGTTAAAATTCCGGGCGGTTGATTTATAGATGAGGTTGCCCATAGTATCGCCTTTCCAGGCTTTTACAATGGCAAAGTCGGCATCAAAGGCCATTTCCATCAGGTAATCTTTACCATTAAAGTTGCGGACTTCTTTGCCTATGGCTACTTCGGTACCAACACCAGCTGGGGTAAAAATAGCGGGCATGCCGTAACCTGCGGCCATACAACGGGTTGCCAGCGTGCCCTGGGGTATCAGTTCTACCTCCAGTTCGCCGCTTAACAGCTGCCGTTCAAATTCCGCATTTTCGCCAACATAGGAAGAAATCATTTTTTTTACCTGGCGTTGTTGCAGCATCAGGCCAATGCCAAAGTCATCAACGCCGGCATTGTTGCTGATACAGGTAAGCTGTTTCACCCCTTTTTTTACCAGCGCGGCTATACATTTTTCCGGCAATCCGCATAAACCAAAACCACCCAGCATCAAGGTCATACCATCCCGGATGTCGCGGATGGCCTCATCGGCACCACTAACTACTTTGTTCATGTTCAATAATTGGTTATTTCAAAGCTACGGGAATAGAGCCAAGAATCAAGAGTCAGGAATTAAGATTTTTTTTTCGAACTGAATTAGCAAAAGACTAAACATCGCCCCTCAAAAAATTTGCACTTTTTAAGACAATCCAATAGGCTACAAATCCTGTCAATCTAATAAAATCTCGTCAATCGTGTTACCATTTTACCATTTTATCCATAAAGGCAATCAAATCATCGGCCATAGCCTGTTGTTCTTTGGCGCTGGGGTGTCCAGGTGTATTTTTGAATGGGATCATATGGGTATAAATGGCTTTGTCGTTTAAACCAGCCACTGCCTTTTCAATATAGCCCGGCCATGGCGCACCATCTTTAGTGGCATCCATACTGCCCAGGATGCAAAGGATTTGAGCTTTAGGGTATTTTTTGCGGATATTTTTCACCAACTCCCGGTATGCTTTGATAATTTGATCAGCCTCGGGTGGTTTTGTGCCGAAACGTTCTTTAAATTGTGGATTATCAGGCATTTTAACTATCCACGAATCGTTTTGAAACAGGTTGATAATCACCACATCAGGGGTATATTTTGTAAAATCCCAAAGGCTTGTTGGGTCGGTTGGGTCAAGGCGGTTATACATTTCGGGCATAATTAGCGGGAACCAGCTTACCATTACCCCTATGCCGCTTTTAGCAGTAGCCACATAGGCGGCATCATAATGACGTGCTGTTATTGCGGCATAGCTAATGTAGCCGTTTTCGTAAGGGGCACTCCCTCTATCCTGCCCGGTAGTATCTTCAACAGCGTAACCACAGGTGATAGAATTACCAAAAAATTCGATCTTGCGTTTTTTAACAGGTGGCGCTGGTAATATAGATGCGCCTTTATCCAAAATAAACTGTACAAAAGTGGTTTTACCCTTGTCCCATTCGGTACGTTTAAACAGTTCCAGGCTATGGTTGCCGTCGGGAAGGCCTTCGGCCAGGGTATACGTTTTTTGGGCATTTTCCAGGTGTAAAGTATTGGTTACCTTGCCATCGACAATAATTGTGAAATAATTTTCGCCTCGCTCGTCCTGCAACACCGCCGATACGCCGGTACCTTTAAAGTTAATTAGGGCTGATGAACCTGTCCAGTAAAACTCCGCAGCCTCATCGGTCATGTTAATGCGGCCGGTATAGCGGATGTGGGTATCCTTGCTTTTGAGTACCAGGCTTTGCGCCTGGCAAGTTGATAAGGCTCCCGAAGATACCAGGAACAGAACTACAAAGTATAATTTACGCATTTTTTGCCGGTTTACCCGTCTAATTTATGAAAATTGATAACACAAAACAAGTTGCCAAATACTATGAAACACCGAGCTAACCAATGACCAATGACAGCGCAGCGAAATGACTAATGACGCGCAGCGAATGACTAATTAACAGGCGTACCAAATTGCAACAGGTAGCCGTTATAATCGTAAATGGCAAACTCGCGCATGCCAAAATCAAAGGTTTCTATGGGATAGCAAATAATGGCATGTTCTTTCAGCTCTTTCCACAACTCGTCAACCTTATCTGTGCGAATGTACAGCGAACCCGTAAACTTTGGCATCCCGAAAGGCTCATGCTCATTGGGTAATGCAAACATGATTTCGATATCATCGCGGCTAACTGTTGCCCAGCCCCAACGTTCTTCATACCCAATACAGGTAAAGCCCAGGTTATTGATATAATAATCAACCGTTTCCCGTACCTGCCGGGTGTATAACATTGGAGTGATAGTTTTTAGGGCCATAGGTTTATAATATTTGCAAAATATACTAACTTTTTCAATACCCAAAACTATCCTCGGATATTTGAACCTTGTTTACATCAAACAAGTTACTCAGAGCACCATTTTTAGTCTTTTCGTCACCTTTTATATCTACCTTTTTATGGGTTTTATTATTCGTTATAGTAATTCCGCTCTTATAAACAAAACCACCAACAGCTGCTTCCCAAAGCTCATATATGATATAGGTATGCTCAGCGTTCGCAAACTGCAACAGATCGATTCCCTTTCCGTCATTATCGGCACCTCCATTCCTAACATAATGGTATAATTTAAATTTAGAGAAGCTGCTGTTTAAGTCACCCGGATATTCAAATTCCAAATTATCCGATGTTCCATATCTGTAAACTATATATCTTTTATCGCTATCAATAGCCACCGTAAGTTTCTTACCATTTTGAGTATTAAAACTTATGACATTTATTTCGTTAGGTTTTATATACTGTTGTTGAGCATTAGCACCCAAAGAGAAAAACAAAATAGCTGATAACAGAAACTGATACTTAACCATAGCTTTTGCAAAATATACTAACTTATTTCAAATAAACATAAGTTATCCCGTCCCCACCCCTATCTGCGTGCTCATCTTCCAACCTATCAACCTGGTCATACTTCTTAAGGTATTGGCGAATCATCTTACGCAAAATACCATCGCCTTTGCCGTGGATGATTTTAAGGTTACCAAAACCCATCATCAGGGCGCGGTCAAATAGTTTTTCAATATTGTGCAGGGCATCTTCGGTACGCTGGCCGCGTACGTCAATCTCCGGACTAAAATTAGCAAAATCGCTGGTATGCGAGTTCATGGTACGCCTCACCTCTTTGGGTACCGACGATTTGCTCACCCGCTCCACCTTTTTCTTTTTAGCTACGGTGCGTAAATCGCCAATGGCAATTACCACGTTATCACGGATAATCTCTATCACCTGCCCGGTAGTTTCCGAATCGGTTAATTTTACCCAGTCGCCAGGCTTCAGCTCTTCCTCAGCGGCGGCTGCGAGGCTTTGTTTTGCCGGCTCGACCTTTACTGTATTCTTTTTAAGCTCAATATTCAGGTTTTCGCGCAGGGTGCGGGTTTTTTCTTTATCGGCGTTGCTGCTTTTTATTTCGGATATGGTATTCTCAACCAGTTTATTGGCATTCAGGATAATGTTTTTGGCCTGGTCTTTAGCCTCGCGTATCAGTACTTTTTTATTTTCGTCCAGGTAGCTTTTCAACTTTTCGTTCTCGGTCTGTAACTCGTTAAGCTTGCGCTGCTGCTTGTCCAGTTTTTGTTTGGTTTCAAATATCTCGCGTTTTTCGCGCTCCAGGTCAACCAACAGGGTATCTACTTTTTTCTGGCCTTCGCTTATTTTGTTCCGGGCCAGGTTAAGTACGTTTGGCGGCAGGCCTATTTTTTGGGCTATCTCAAAAGCATAGGAGCTGCCGGGCTTGCCAACCTCCAGCCGGTAAAGGGGCTTCATCTCTACGTTATTAAACAGCATCGATGCATTTTCTATCCCTTCGGTATTGCTGGCGAAAATCTTGAGGTTGCTGTAATGCGTGGTTACCATCCCCCTCACCTTTTTATGGTTCAGCGATTCCAGCACTGCCTCGGCAATAGGACCGCCAAATTGCGGGTCGGTACCGGTGCCAAACTCGTCAATCAGTATCAGGGTTTTGCCATTGGCCTGCTCCACGAAATTTTTCATTTTGGATAGGTGGGCGCTATAGGTACTCAAATCGCTCTCGATAGATTGATCGTCACCTATATCAACAAACATCTGCTTAAATACGCCAATCACGCTGGCTTCGGCAGCCGGTATCAGCAAGCCTGCCTGTACCATCATTTGCAGCAGGCCAACTGTTTTCATACAAACAGATTTACCGCCCGCATTAGGGCCCGATACCACAATGATGCGTGTTCCTTCGTCAATCTGCACATTCAATGGCACCACCGTTTTTTGCTCCTTTTTAAAATTCAGGAACAACAGCGGATGGCGGGCATTAAATAATTTAAGTTTTGGCTCGTTTACCACCTGGGGCATTTCGCCTTCAATATCAATGGCAAACAGGGCCTTGGCGCGTACAAAATCAAGCTTGGTTAATAAGGCATGGTACGATAACAAAAGCGGCGCGTAGGGCCTTAATTCATTTGTTAAGGCTGTCAGGATCTTTACTATCTCGCGGCGGCGTTCAAATTCCAGGTCGCGCACGCGGTTGTTGAGGGTAAATACTTCCTCGGGTTCCATGTAAACGGTTTGGCCCGAGGCCGATTCGTCATGAATAAATCCTTTTAGCTTCCGCTTGTTTTCGGCCAGCAGCGGGATGCACAACCTGCCATCGCGTACTGTGAGCGATCCATCGGCCGTCCAGCCGCTCGATGACGCATTTTTAAATATCTGGTCAATCTTTTTGCGGGCTTCCTGCTCGGCTTTGGCTATGCCCGATGTTATTTCCTGCAAATCGCGCGATGCATTGGGGCGGATTTTTCCTTTGGGGTCAATAACGGCGTCAATCTTTTTCAGGATGGCCTTCTCAATAGGCAGGTGCTCAAACAGCGCCTCCAGATTGGGGTAAAGGCCTTCCCGTTCACTAAAATAAGCTATTACAGCAAATACGGTTTGCAGGGATGCCTGCACCTGGTAAAACTCCTCCTCGCTCAAAAAAACACCCTCTATACGGGCTTTATTGGCCAGGGATTTAATATCGAAAAAATGATGGATGGGTAGTGCGGCATCGTTTACCAGGATGTTTTTAAACTCGTTGGCCTGGCTTAAAAACTTGGCAATCTGGTCGTGATTGCTCATCACCTGTATCTTATCAACCATTTGCTGGCCCATCTCGCTCAGGCAATGAGCTTTTATTAATTCCTTTACTTCGGTAAACCCAAGCTTATCAACACTATTTAATGGGTACAGCATTAGGTCTTAGTCTATGTTTTAATTTTTTTACTGAATCTATTTTTGATTTCATCGTTCTTCTTGCTTCTGCTTGTTTTTTATACGAATCGGCCTTTAAGGAATCTACTCTCCGGAGGATTGCCTTTTGTTGTATTTTCGCTTGTTTAACCGAATCGGCTTTTTGGGCAGGGGTTTTCGGTCTCATGAGCGCTTTCCTTACCGAATCGGCTTTTAGCGAATCGGCTTTTTGGGTAGCCATCCGTTGTTTGTTTTGAGCCAGGTTAACAGAATCTGACATGGTTTTTATCCTAACCTCAACAGAATCATATATTTTAAACAGCTTGTCGGGTTCACTGGCGTAGTATTGCATGCTTTTTCTGAACTGGGCCGAGTCGGTATCGAATTTCCTGAAAGCATCTAAATATTTGCCCATGCCGTATTTGTACAGGCTATCGCCTCCCTGCAAACCATTATATAACGATCCATCTATCAGGTGTATCTGCACCAATAAGCCAGTCATTTGTTTGGGCTGGATAAATTTTGAGGGGACACTATCGCTTTTACAACCGCACAAAAAAAGTGTTACTGAAAAAAACAAGGTCAAGTATTTATACATTCTGTAATTTAGCGGCTGATTAATTAAGCAAATTTACGGATAAATGAGCATTGCAGATAATATCAAAAGCTTAAAAAAAGAAACGGAGGCCGGCAAGGTAATATTGTTAGCCGTATCAAAAACAAAACCCGCTGCCGAAGTGCTGGAAGCATACGATGCCGGGCAGCGTTTATTTGGCGAAAACCAGGTACAGGAACTGGTTGAAAAACAGGAGCAATTGCCCAAAGATATTGAATGGCACCTGATTGGCCACCTGCAAACCAACAAAGTAAAATACATAGCGCCTTTTGTAAGCATGATACAATCTGTTGATAGCGTGAAGCTGTTACAGGAAATAAACAAACACGCCCAAAAAGCCGACCGTGTAATTGATTGCCTGCTGCAAATTTACATTGCCGACGAGGAAACCAAATTTGGGCTGGGCTTTGATGAAGCTATAGAGCTGTTACGATCGGATGAATTTGCAGCTTGTAAAAATGTTCGTATACGTGGGTTAATGGGTATTGCCACCAATACCGATAACGAAAAGCAAATAAAAGACGAATATTACGAACTGAAGACCTTTTTTGACGGAATAAAAGTGAGCTATTTCAGAAAAGATGATAGTTTTAACATTTTATCGATGGGCATGTCGTCCGACTATAAAATAGCTATTGAACAAGGCAGCAACATGGTACGCCTGGGCAGCACTATTTTTGGCACAAGGGTGGTGAAACATTGGAAGAACAATTGAGGTGCGGGTTGCGGGGTTCGTGGTGCGGGTGCTTGATTTACAACTTAAAGAATTAAAGAACTTACAGAATTGGAAACTAACGAAATAACAAACAATACCAATCAAAAGCTCCCCCTTCAGGGGGCGGGGGCGGCTACCCTGCGTGTTGCCACCGTTGACGATTGCCCGCGGCTGATGGAACTGGTGCATGAGCTGGCCCTTTTTGAGCGGGCGCCGGAGGAAGTAACCGTTACTTTAGACGAATTTATTGATGCCGGCTTTGGCGCCAAACCTGTTTGGAAGGCTTACGTGGCCGAAGTTGACGGGTTGATAGTAGGTTTCGCGCTTTATTATATCCGCTACTCTACCTGGAAGGGCTGCCGCCTTTACCTGGAAGATTTAATTGTGACGGAAGCTTACCGTGGCAGGAAAATTGGCAAGCTTTTGCTGGATAGATTGATTGTAGAAGCCAAAGAGCTGGGCTTTAGCGGCATGGTTTGGCAGGTATTGGACTGGAACGAACCGGCTATTAATTTTTACAAAAAATACGAGGCTAACCTGGAAGCGGGATGGCTTAATGTGTCGTTATCGAAAGAGCAGTTGGAGCAGTATTAATAAACCGGTGTTGCATGGCGGCGAAGACTCACCCGGCTACGCTACGCTGGCCACCCTCTCTTCAGCTTCGCCGGAAAGAGGGGCTTTAAGGCGGAGAGCTATTTATAATGAGTCGCATTAGCTACTTTTCAAGCCCCTCTTTCCACCGCAGGTGAAGAGAGGGTGACGGGCGAAGCCTCGTCGGGTGAGTCTTAGCCAGCGTTCAAAACAATGCCATTGTAAAACCAAACACGATATTGGTTTATTAAGCTATATAAAACAACATCTAACATGAAAACCATCAGTAAGCTTTGTTTTATTTTAGTTGGATTTGCCCTTGCATCCTGCCAATGGAGTGTTAAACCTAAAGAAGATAAACAAACGGTAAAAGACACGCTTGCCTATACTTATAAAACAATTCATGAGCGGGCTGCCGATTGTGGCAACAAGTCGGATAGCGGTTGTACTGTGGTGAAAATTAGTTACCCGTTTTTTGACAGTGCCAAAGCATTAAACAATTTAATTAACGTCGACCTTGCCAACTTATTTTCAATAAATAAGAAGGCAGATAGCACCGTTGAGCAAATGACCAAAAACTTCCTGCAATTATATGCTGATTTCAGGCACAGCGACCCAAAGTCGGCTATGTTTTATACGCTGAATAGCTATGCAAAAGTAATTTACCAGGATTCGAACCTGACAACGCTCGAAATTGGCGGCTACATTTTCCGCGGCGGCGCGGCGCACGGGGACGCGTTAATCACCTTTGTAAACTGGGATATTAAAGCCAAAAAAGACCTTCGGCTTGGTGATATTTTTGCTGCCGGTTATCGTAACGAACTTAACGCTGTTGCCGAAAGGATCTTCAGGAAAGATGAAAAACTAAGCGACACATCATCACTGGCGCGGGACTATTTTTTTAAAGGTAATAAATTCGCACTGAACTATAATTTTTCTGCTACCCCGATAGGCCTTAAGTTCGTTTACAACCAGGATGAAATTAAGCCCTATGCTGCAGGTATAACAGAGCTGTTTATCCCCTATTCGTCCATTAAACATTTACTGCGGCCAAATACCGTGGTTAGTCAATATATTAAATAAATGCTTGTATTTAAATTCGGAGGGGCATCAGTTAAGGATGCCGATGGTATTATTAATCTGGCCAATGTTGTTAAACAATACGATGGCCAACAATTACTTATCGTGGTATCGGCCATGGGCAAAACCACCAATGCGCTGGAGAAGCTCACTAAAGCTTATGTAGATCAAACCGAGGACATGCACGGCATCTTCGACAGCATCAAACAATATCACTTTGATATTTTGCACGAGCTGTTTGATACTAACGATCCTGTTTTTGACGATGTGGCCAACACCTTTGTGGAGATTGACTGGGCCATTGAAGATGAGCCGCACGATAGCTACGATTTTATTTACGACCAGGTAGTATCCATCGGCGAACTGGTATCAACCCGTATCGTATCTGCCTACCTTAACAAAGCCGGCATAAAAAGCCAATGGCTTGATGTGCGTGGCTATATCCACACCGATAACAGCTACCGCGAGGGCATTGTGCAATGGGATAAAACGCGGGCAAGCATTAGCAAGGATATTCCGGCGCTGCTGCAAAAAGGCGTGGTGGTAACCCAGGGATTTTTGGGCGGGACATCAGAGAATTTTACCACCACTTTGGGCCGCGAGGGATCTGATTATACTGCATCTATATTTGCATCCTGTTTAGGTGCCGAATCGGTTACCACCTGGAAAGATGTTCCCGGGATCCTGAATGCCGACCCCAAATACTTCGCCGATACCGTAAAATTTGATGAACTATCTTACACCGAAGCCATCGAGATGACCTATTACGGCGCCAGCGTTATCCACCCAAAAACAATAAAGCCTTTACAAAACGCCAAAATACCTTTGCTGGTGAAACCATTTACCCATCCCGAAGCCCCCGGCACCGTGATTAAAGAAGATGGCTTCAACAAGTTTGAAAAGCCCGTTATCATCCTGAAACAAAACCAGGTGCTGCTTTCCATTTCGCCTATTGATTACTCATTTATATCCGAAGATCATTTGAGCGGCATCTTCGGTCTGTTTGCCCAAAACCAGGTGAAGGTAAATGTAATGCAAACCTCGGCCCTTAGTTTCACGGTTTGTTTTGACTTTTATGAAGAGCGTTTTGAAAAACTGATAAACACCCTTAAACAAGAGTTTAAAGTAAAATACAACAGTGGTTTATCGCTGATCACCATCAGGCATTACGACGAAAATTCGCTGAAGGAATTAACTGCCGGAAAGACCATACTTCTTGAACAAATCAGCAGGAATACGGCACAAGTGGTGGTGCGGTAAGGCATTTTCGAAGCCAACAACCAATTCATCGGCACAAATTAGCGCCTCGCCGATACAACGCCCTGAATAATATGGCGCTTTGGTACCTTTAGGTTAATAAAGGGTTAGTAATTAAAACATTCATCAAAAAAACTTAAAATTATGGGATTAGGAGCACCTGAAATAATACTCATCATTATTGCAGTATTGTTATTGTTTGGCGGAAAAAAAATTCCTGAGCTGATGCGCGGCATGGGCCAGGGTTTAAAGGCATTTAATGACGGTAAAACCGAAAAAGACGCAGCGATTAAAGAATAATTTAACTTAAAAAAGGAAAATCCAAAAAGGCGCATGAGTTATCTCGATGCGCCTTTTTTGCTTACAAAGCACGGTAGAACCTTTTACAGTATTAATAATAAATGTTATCCGTATAAGCAAACAAGGCCCTATGCTGTAAGTAAACCCTGTTTTTACGTTAGCATAAGGCCTTGAGTTCACCGTGTGGAGACATCTTTTTAACAAAAGAAAAATTGTCATTTCGATAGAGCAAGGGGAGCCATAGAGTGGGGCGCGAAAGAGAAATCTTAAACGCCCTGCATCAAAACCAGCCAATCGGAATGCAGGGCGCTCAAGATTTCTCCTCACCCCTCCTGCTTAGCCCACCCTGATTCGTTCGTATTCTAGGTTTAGCATAATTCCAAATTTAATTCAAAAAAGATTTTTTAGGCTGCCCTTTTATAGTTTTCCACATATTTTACGCCTCTTTTCACCAGGGAAAACATTCGTAAGATCAGCTTGAATTTTATATTGTTCAATACCAATCCGTAATCCTTACTTTTCATTTTTCGCTCTGCATATGCCCTTATCTCTGGATCATATTGCATTGCCGTTTTGGCTGCCTGGTTAAGTTCCTGTTTTTT
>NZ_JBFUCY010000024.1:0-95836 GCF_056404995.1 Mucilaginibacter sp. P2_A5 | reverse complement strand
CAAGCAGCCAAAACGGCCATCACACATGATCTGGAAATAAGCGCCTATGCAAAGCGTAAACTTCAAAGCAAAAACTATTCACTGGTGCTGAATAATGTAAAATTCAAGCTGATATTACGTATGTTCTCTCTGGTAAAAAGAGGTGAAATGTATGTGGATAACTATAAGAGATCAGCTTAAAAAGCTTATTTTAAATTAAATTTGGAAATATGGTAAACCTAGAATACGGCACGGAGCATTATTTTTCTACCTTTTCTACAAATGTTATACCCCTACGGGGTTGAATAGCTTGTGTCCCCTCAGGGTCTCTTTGAAAAAGGACCCTGAGGCTGCCTGCAAGGAGATGAACTATTTCAATTCAACAGCATCCTCCCTCAGGTTCCTCTACGAGAGAACCTGAGGGCACGGAAATCTAAGCGGACAAAATATTACCGGTATTACGCAATACTAATCGCTGCTTTCAAGCGTTTCACATCATCACAATCTTTATTAATTACCGGTGAAACCTTATCTTAAATTCCTCGCCCTATTGCAGTTGCTGCTGTTAACCGCAGCCGCTAACGCCGCTGCCCCGCATATCGACGTTAACCGTACCAGGCAAAAGGCCAAACAAAGCCTTGCTTTTTGCAAACAAAAAGGCTACAATACCCGCTACTGTATTTTGATAGATATGAGCCTGCACTCGGGCGTTAAGCGCTTTATGGTTTGGGATTTTCGTAAAAACGATACGATGATTACCGGCCTGGTAAGCCATGGTTGTGCCAGCGCACCATGGTCGGGCGTGTGGACAAAGGACAAACCCGTTTTCAGCAACAGTGATGGCAGCCATTGTACCGCCCTGGGCAAATACCGGATTGAAGGCCGGGCCTACAGCGCCTGGGGCATCCATGTAAAATACTTTTTAACCGGATTGGAGAACACTAATAATAATGCATTGATCAGGCAAATTGTATTCCACTCCTGGGACCAGGTTTCCGAAACCAACGTATATCCCAACGGAACGCCCGAAGGCTGGGGCTGCCCCGCCATATCAAACAACACCCTGAAAATTGTCGATGCGCTTATCAGAAAGCAAAAAAAAAGGATGCTGATGTGGATATATAGTTAGTTGCGAAGTTTGTCCCCTCAGGGTCTCTTTGAAAAAGGACCCTGAGGCCGCATGCAAGGCGATGAACTATTTCAATACAACAGGTATCCTCCCTCAGGTTCCTCTCTGAGAGAACCTGAGGGCACGGAAATGAATATCTTTTAAAAAAAAGGAGCTTGTTGTCCTTTCAGGATGTTTTCGACAAAGGCACTTAGCTGCATGCCAGGCAATAACTATTTAATACCACCGACGTTCCGATAGGTTCTCCCTGCAAAAAAATCCCGCAAGACAAAAAACCTCAAACCGAAACGCCTTCCAATAATTCATCAATGGACATAGCCAATGATCTATCCTTTTCGGTAACGATACCTCCCTGATCATGGGTCGACAGCCAGATTTCAACTTTATTCCATTCATTTTTCCAGGTGGGGTGATGATTATTCGATTCGGCCAGCAAGGCCACGCGGGTCATAAAAGAAAATGCTTCCGAAAAGTCTTTAAATTTAAATGCCCTGTAAAGCTTGTTATCAATTTCCTGCCACATCATTTTTATTTTACCTCCTTTTGCTTAACAGGCGAAGTAGCATCGTGTTTTATTTATATCTGGTAAGCATCAATCCGGGAGAACCCGATAAAACGCAAACAATTCATGCTGAGCCTCTTGCAGCAAAAAATAAAAATTCGTTTCTTTATATTAACCGGCAAAGCCGAGGGAATTAAAATTCCACATCTTCGGCTGGCTGGCTGCCTGCATTAGCGGCAATTTTTTAATGGGCACTTATAATCAATTCCTTAAAAATTGAACTACAACTATTACATACCCCAGGAACCTTGTTTTAAGGATGCCATCCATGCGGTTTGGCAGGTTGATACCTTGCACCTGTTTCATAAGGAATACATTATACCTAAAGGCGTAATAGAGGTTATTTTCAACTTTAGCGACAGCTCGTTTATCCCGGCCCGGCTTGGCAGTAAATTACATCATTTATCAAATTGCTTTATCAGCGGGTTCAATACCACGCCAATACAGCTTCATCTTCCCAAACAACAGGTCTTTTTTGGTGTCCTGTTTCAACCTTTGGCCGTAAAGGAGATTTTTAAGGTGCCGGCCTGCGAGTTTTTAAATATTACAGTCGACTTAACCCTGCTTAATCCGGCGTTCAACTCACTTTGGCACCAACTTGCCGAGCAAAATGATTTTGATGCACGGGTATCTGTTTTCCTGGCCTGGCTCAGGCCAAATTTGATTGCCTGGCAACCCCGGGAACAATTAATGAACAATTTTATTTACGCACCCAATCAACATGATGCGTCTGTAACAGCACTGGCAAATTCATTATGTTATTCGCCCCGTCATTTATCAAGGAAACTTGTTGATGCGACGGGAATGAATACCGAAGAAATTTTGCTTTATAAAAAATACCTGCACGCAGTGGATTTAATTCACCAGGGCGAATTATCGTTGACGGAAATTGCTTTTCAAAGTCATTTCGCCGACCAATCGCATTTTATCAAAACTTTTAAAGCTTATGCAGCAATAACACCCGGCGAATACAAGCGGAGCATGAGCAAAATAAAGGGGCACATCTATACAGATGTCCGTTAAATACAATTCTGCGGCCCGTCCGGTAGCCATCTTTGCAGAAAAAAAAATATGAAAACAATAATTTTATTTGTCTCAATCAGTATTGCCTGCGGCCTGCTGTTTGTAAACCTGTATACTTCCCTGGTTGATGTAAAATCATGGGGAAGTGATATTCCCCATTCCATTGCTATTACAAGAGCCTATTTTAAGACGGTAAATCCCGGAAATTTTTTCAGGGTATTTTCGCCGGTGAACCAGGTGCTGGGCCTGGTAGTACTTGTACTTTTTTGGAAAACGTCTCCTTCTATCCGGCTATGTTTAGGGGCTGCGCTTGTTTTATACATTTTAGCCGATGTATTTACTTTTGCCTATTTCTATCCCCGCAACGACATTATGTTTAAGACTGCCCAACTCACTGATGTTGATTTGCTTAAAAGAACAGTAGCAGAATGGAGCAGGATGAACTGGCTGCGTTCTTTAGTTATACTGGCCGGCCTCTTTTTCTCTTTTATGTCGCTACATAAAATTTATTTGCTTCGGTATAAGTAACAACGCTCCATCCGTTCAATACAACAGGCATGCTCCCTCAGGTTCCTCTCCGAAAGAACCTGAGGGCACGGAAATGTCCGACACCGAAGTTTTTCTTTATTATGTTCCCTCAGGGTCTCTTTGAAAAAGGACCCTGAGGCAGCATGCTAAGACGAAGAACCAAAGGAGATCGAAGGCATTTTATACGTCCTTTTTCACCGGGCTAAATTCTATTATCAATGCAGCATCTAACTCCTGGTTATCTAATCGCCTTGATGATAAAACAAGATACCAGCCTACCGGCGCTAAAAATAAGCAAAGCAAAAAACCGGTGAAGCCTCCAATAACGCGCTTCGAGCCTATTTTGGCAAAAATAAAGGCTATAATGATATTCATGTGCAAGACAGTGAAAAAGGTCGTCCTCAAAATAAACATAAAAAAGGAAAAAAGCAACATACCACCAACCCCACTATGGCTTATACGTCCACACATCGCCCGAGCGCATGGTAACCTGCGGGCTGGTATACAGCAGCGTGGTGCCGTCGGTGTCGTAAACATAAAAGTGGCCGGTTTCCATCTCGGTACTCATGTATAGTACAACCTGGTTTGGCCCATGTGCTTTTTCAATATCGCCCCAGCGGCCGTTTGTTCTGTCGCTTATAAAAATTATTTTTTTTGTGAGCCACCTGGCGTGTAACGAATTGTGGCTCAGATCACTGCTTGGGCCCGCGCCGTAAATAATGCCATATAACCTGTTGGCGTTGGTTACAAACCCCATCGACACAATATATAAATCGGCTGCATTGTAATTGCCCAGCAGAAAGCTGCTGGACGGGAAACTGGTAAGGCTATTGCTTAGGCTGTATCTTAATTCCTGCCGGTTATGGTGCATTCCCATTAAATAGTAGGTGGTATTGTTGTACGTAAAAGCTTTAACATCCTGCGCAACAACATTTTCGGCCAGCGCATAGCCGGTGTAGCTAAAATTTACCCCGTCGGTACTTACCGCATGATGAACCGCCCTATGCTTGGTTGCAAAATCATTAAAATACAAATGATAGATGCCGTTTTCAAGGTAACCAACATTTGATCCGTTTACATCGGCTGTGGCCCAGTCAGGGTAATTGGCCATATTTAAAAGGGAATTTCCGGAGCCTGTATTTGGGGTCCAGGCAATGCCATCGGCCGAGGTTGCAAAGCTGGGCTTATTGGTAGCTGAATTTTGAGGTAACGATGTATAATACATCAGCCAGCTGCCGTCGGGTTTTTTAAGTACGGTCTCGTTATTTACATGGCGCCTGTCGCCATTGCCAATCACTAAGGTATGTGTGCCAAAAGTTAAAAAATCGTCATAAGTAACCGTTGTAAATATCCGGTCGTTTTTTACTGATGTATTGTCCCAGCCTCCATAATAAATATTCCAGTTGCCGCCATTATAAACTATGTTTGGCGCATATATATTAGAGTTAATAGCGTTGGTTGTGCCCCGGATAATGGGGTCGCGGTCGTCTTGTGTCCAGTTGAAAATGCGGCCCGGGTTAAATGAGTCCGAACCGGCGTTATTAATCCGGTTTTGCCTGACCGCGTTATCATTGCCGGTCCATTTAAAATGATCGAAGCCGTCATCAAATCCCGCAGCAACCTGGGCAAGTTGAAAATAGTAGTTGGGGCCATCGGCGCGCAGCCTGGTGGCTTCTATTTTTAGGCTGCTGGTATGCACGGTAACCGGCAGCGGTATAATCACCGGCAAATCGTAGTTGTCGCTTTTTTGGGGATTGGCAAAATTAGTGAACGATTTTGCCGCCACCCATGATGAGCCCGTATAATAATAAATTGTAAAATTTAAGGGGAAGCATAAGCCTGCATTATTGCTGCCATACCTTGGCGTCAGCTTCACATAATTTATATCAACGGCACCGCTAAAAAAAAATTGAACAAACTCCGCACCATTTGAACTTAAACGCCTGGCCGAACTCCAGCTGGTAGCAGTATTACTGTCAATTGCATTTGATGCATCCCACGCAGGGTAGGTTGATGATGCCGAAATACTGACAACAGGAATATCGGTATTTACCAGCGATGTTTTCAGGCTTTGAATGTTGGACGTAATTGCAGATTTTGTGCTTATTTCTACTACATCTTTGTTGCAGCCTGCAAATAAAGTAGCAATTATTAGAAGCAATATGCGCAAAAGTACTCTCATGATAAAGGTTGGCAGGTTATTAACACGAGGTAGCGCGACTGCTATTTAAAGTAAATATATCGCAATATTTTATTTTTGGCAATACACAAATTAATTTTTTGGGGAGTGCCGGAGAAGGTACTTACCGGTATGTTACGGGACATTTACGGGGAGCCATCAGGTACATTTCCGGAGGAGCCAGGTACCAAAACCTGTTGCCATCCGTATACCCCACAAAAAAGCGAACACCCATAATAGTACCGCTATATACTACTCATCCAAAAAAACTATCTTTGCCCCCATGAATATCCTGATCCTCGGTTCGGGCGGAAGGGAAAGCGCCTTCGCCTGGAAAATTGCGCAAAGCCCTAAATGTGAAAAGCTTTTTATAGCGCCCGGCAATGCCGGCACTCACCAGTACGGCACCAACGTTAACATTAAAGTTACCGATTTTGAGGGCATTAAGGCACTGGTATTGGAACAAGCCATTAACCTGGTACTGGTAGGCCCCGAGGAGCCGCTTGTAAAAGGCGTTCATGATTTCTTTTTGGCCGACGAGCAATTGAAAAATATACCCGTAATAGGCCCACAACAGGAAGCTGCCCAATTAGAGGGTAGCAAGGATTTCAGCAAGCAGTTTATGCAAAGGCATAACATCCCTACGGCTGCCTACAAAACTTTCACTAAAGATACCCTGCAGGATGGCCTTACCTACCTGGCCACTGCCGGTTTGCCCGTTGTACTTAAAGCCGATGGCCTGGCTGCCGGCAAAGGTGTGCTTATCTGCACGTCGCTTGATGAAGCCCAACTGGAGCTTACCCAAATGCTGGCCGAAGCCAAATTTGGCGATGCCAGCTCAAGCGTTGTTATTGAACAGTTTCTGCAAGGCATCGAGCTATCTGTCTTCGTGATGACCGATGGCAGCAACTACAAAATACTCCCTGAAGCCAAAGACTATAAACGCATTGGCGAAGGCGATACCGGCTTAAATACAGGCGGTATGGGCTCAATATCGCCGGTACCGTTTGCTGATGCCGCTTATATTAAAAAGGTAGAAGATTTAGTTATTATCCCAACTATCGAAGGTTTAAAAAAGGACAATATCCCTTATAAAGGCTTCATCTTCATCGGCCTGATGAATAAGGATGGCGAACCCTGGGTGATAGAATACAACTGCCGCATGGGCGACCCCGAAACCGAAAGCGTAATGCGCCGCATCGACAGCGATTTTGTTGACCTGCTGCAAGGCGTAGCCGAAGGCAACCTTAATGAAAAAGAATTAATTATTTCTCCAAAAACTGCCGCCACCGTAGTTATGGTAGCAGGCGGCTACCCCGGCGAATACCTGAAAAACAAAGTAATAACCGGCACCGAAAATGTGCGCGACAGTATCGTATTCCACGCAGGCACCAGCCTCGATGGCGAAAACGTAATAACCACAGGCGGCCGCGTTTTGGCTATAACTACCCTGCAGGACAACATGTTTAACGCCCTGCAACAAGCCACAGCCGACGCCAGCCGTATTTATTACGACGGCATGTACTTCAGGAAAGATATTGGATTTGATCTTCTTTAAAAAGCAGTTGATTAGGTTGATTGAGTGAGTGGTTGATTAAGTTTTTATCTGGCTAACTTAATCAACCTAATATAACTCAATCAACCACTCACCAAACTATATCTTCCCAAAAATCTCGGCAAGCTTATCTTCAAGGTCATCGCCGCGCAGGTTTTTGGCAATTATTTTTCCGTTGGGGTCCAATAAAAAGTTTTGGGGGATACCGCGCACGGCGTATAAACCGGCTGCTTTGCTATCCCAAAATTTAAGATCAGAAACGTGTGTCCAGGTAAGGCCGTCTTTGTGAATAGCCGCCAACCATTTGTCTTTAGCGTTTGGTTTATCAAGCGATACACCCAAAATAGTGAATTTTTGACCTTTGTAATGATTATAAGCTTTTACCACATTGGGGTTTTCCCTGCGGCAGGGGCCGCACCATGACGCCCAAAAATCAATCAAAACGTATTGCCCGCGAAATGAAGAAAGGTTGATGACTTTTCCGCTGGTATCAGCCTCTGCAAATTCCGGCGCGGTTGCGCCCAATGCCACGGCCTTAAGTTTAGGCATCCTTTCGCCCAACGCTTTGCCTGATGCGGTGCTCTTAACATCAGGCGTTAGGGCATCATATAAAGGTTTAAGATCTACATAATCGGCACTGTAGGCCAATGATTCAAGGGCATTCAGGCTGATGATTGAGTTAGGGTTTTC
Source organism: Mucilaginibacter sp. P2_A5 (assembly GCF_056404995.1). Classification (NCBI taxonomy): domain Bacteria; kingdom Pseudomonadati; phylum Bacteroidota; class Sphingobacteriia; order Sphingobacteriales; family Sphingobacteriaceae; genus Mucilaginibacter; species Mucilaginibacter sp. P2_A5. The sequence continues at coordinate 88,191 of NZ_JBFUCY010000024.1, read as the reverse complement.
CTGGATAAATTTTTTATCTATAGCCGCGCTCATCTCGTCAATCGCTTTTTCGTCGGCTTTCGCCTTTTTAATATATTCAGGCGAGGCCTTTTGCTCGTCCGTAGCTGCTTTCTGCTTTTCTTCCAAAGCGGTGTAAGCGTCATTTACGGGCTTTTGCAGCAGCTGATATTTCTCGTTTTCCTGGTTGGTTTTAGGGCCGTCAACTGTCGCGTTTTCTATTTTATCAGTTGCGTTTATGTTTATTAAACCCGGTTCAAGATAAATAGCACGATAACCATCGGCTTTTCCCGTGCCTGTGCCTTTGGAGTTAAACAACAAATAAGCATTAAGCGGTGCTGCGCCAACCGAGCCCGCAAAATGGAACTTACCATTAACCACGGTACATGAATCATAAATGGGTTTACCCTTCGGGAACCTATATTCCAGGTACATTTTGGCAGGCGCATTAAAATCACCTATTTTACCCTGTATGTCATATTTGTTATCCTGTGCATAAGCAATAGCAGGCAACGAGGCTAATGCTAATAATATTATTTTTTTCATAAAGCGATAAAGTTTAAACTGCAATATAATATGTAAAAACTATATAATACTTATAGTCAACAAAAAGTTACATTATGTCGTACTTACTCAAATAATAACAATTAACAACTCAGCAACTTTTGAATTTTGCCAAACCAACCCAATCAACCACTCACTATTCACCACTCACTACTCACCACTCACTACTCACCACTCACTACTCACCACTCACTATTCACCCCTCACCACCCTATATCTTCCCAAAAAGTTCGGCCAACTTGGCATCAAGGTCTTCGCCGCGCAGATTTTTGGCAATGATTTTTCCATCAGGGCCAATCAGGTAATTTTGTGGGATGGAAGTTACCGAGTAAAGGGCCGCAGCAGCGTTATTCCAGTATTTAAGGTCAGATACCTGGGTCCAGTCCAATCCATCACTTTTGATAGCCGCAAGCCATGCCGATTTACTGTCGGCCCTGTCTAATGACACGCCAACAATGGTAAAGTTTTTGGTTTTATACTTATTATAGTTTCGTACTACATTCGGGTTTTCCTGGCGGCAGGGGCCACACCATGATGCCCAAAAATCAAGCAAAACATATTTGCCTCTGAAAGATGAGAGCTTAACAGGCGTACCATTTACATCGTTTTGAACAAAATCGGGCGCTATTGCACCTATCGCTGTAACCCTTAAGGCATCAAGCTGCGCTTTCAACACCTTACCAGCTTCGGTATTCCGTACATCGGCCGAAAGCGAGTTGTACAAAGGCTCAATTTCGCCCGGATCGGGAGATGGGCCGCCTACCGAGCTTAAAGCCAGCAAACTTAGGTAACTGTTGGGGTTATCGGTTATAAAGCTCTTTAAGGTATAGCTTTGTAAAGTTTGCAATGCTTTATACTTACTTTGTATAGCGCTTTGAAACGCAGGCGATTTTTGCTGTTCAGGTGTTGCGGCCTTAACCTCGGCCATCAAACGCTCGCCGCGCAGGTTGATGCTTTTCAACTGGGCCTGTAGTTTAATATTGTCCAGGTTAAGCTGCGAGCCGGTAATCTGCGCTTTTGAAACGGAATCTTTACTGGCGATAGTCAGCGTACCTTTATCAATAAAAAAATTAAGGTTATCGGCATTTTTCGATAATGCCCGGCCGTCGCTATATTGCTGCGAAAACTTTTCTATCCCCAGGCCTTTGTAATCAACCACCAGCGTGGCATTAACCGGGTTAAGCATCGAACCCTTGAAACTAAAAACACCATTTACAATATCGGCCGAATCAATAACGCTGTTGGCGCCTAATTGATACGATAAATAAATTTTTGCCGGAGCACCTACGTTACCCAATTTGCCATTTATAGTGAAGGTGTCGGTAGTTTGGGCAAATGTAATCGCCGGTAATAAGGTTATAATTAAAAAAAATATTTTCTTCATCAGAGTTAAAAACTATAGGGATTGATAACGTTAAAATGCTGCTATAATTGCTATTATCAGTTTAATTTTTGATAAGTGCGCCACCAAAGATCAGGTAATTCGCCGGATGTGGCTGTTTTATAATCGGCATAGCTACAGGGCACCAGGTGAAAGCGTTCGTTTTTTGAGCCGCCGGTTGGGTATGGCACCTGCATCCACCACCTGTCGGTTTTTTTGCTTTTCACAAATACAACCTCCTGGTCTTCATGCTTTAAGCTGGTTTTATAAATCAGGTATTGCGACTTGGGGTTGAGCGGAAAATCGCGCTTACGGCCATAAAAGCCATCAATAAAATACCATATCATTTGTGCCAGCAACATAGCCGTTTGGCCATTGTTATCATAAGCCGGGTTAAACTCGTAAAAGCCTATCGAGCTCAACTTATCATTAAAACCGGCGTAGCGGCATAGCTGGCAGGCCTCCTGCCCGTTAAAGCCATTGGGGGTTGCATTAGCATTGCCCGCGGCATCGGCAGATCGGATGGCGCCAACATCAAAGCTTACCATACTGGCGTTGCGGATGGCGGGCTCGGTTACGGCAATATTACCGCTCAGCTCGCCCAGGCGATGTACATCAAAGTAAAGCTTATCCATCACCCGCAGGCTTTCCTGGCTGGCGAAATAGGTTTGATAACCCAGGTTGCTGAAATTGAACAGGTAATTGGGCTCGTGCAAAAATATTTTGTTGAGGTATGATTGCGAAGTAGTTTCTAAACCAGCCGGGGTTTCATCCTCGTCGAGGTCAAAACGGGCATCTACAACTACCAGGTCAACCTTTTGTTCAAGGTCTTCGTAGCCAAGATATTGGGCATAGGTAAGATCCTGCCCCCCTCCTAAAATAATGGGGATAATATCTTTTTTAACCAATTCGGACACCACGGTTTTAAGGGCAAAGTAGGTATCGGTAACCGATGCCCCGGCTACGATATTGCCCAGGTCAGCAATTTTTAGGTTATAGCCCCCTTCATTAAGCTGGTAAAGTTTCTCGCGGATATAGTCGGGGCCGAGGGCGCAGCCCTGGTTATCGGTAGCATTACGATCGTCCATAACGCCGATGATGGCCATGTCCGTTTTCTCTTCCAGGTCGGGAAAATCGACAGAGTAATGTACAATTTTATCGCCAAGCTGACTGGTATAGTAGCCCTTTTTAGGAGTGATCTTTTTTAGATCGATGGGTTTAAAAAAATCAGCTAAGGACATAATGCAAATTTCAGATGTGCAAATGTGCAGATTTCAGATGAACATTTTTTGTCTGAACCCGAATTTTCAGAATTAATGAATTAACAGAATTGAAGATTAGCAAACCAAACAGGCATTCATAAATCGAAATTCTTCATCTGCATATCTGCACATCTGAAATCTGCACATTTATGAACATATTTGCACATCTGAAATCCGCACATATGATTCTAATTACTGGCGCAACAGGTTTTCTCGGGGCCGAACTGGCAAAGCTGTTGGTTACATCGGGTTCAAGCATTCGTTGTACCAAACGGGCTACATCGACCATACCTGCTTTACTTGCTCCTTTTCAATCGCAAATTGAATGGGTTGAGGCAGATCTGCTGGATATTTTTGCTTTGGAGGATGCCTTGGATGGCGTAACCCAGGTTTATCATTGCGCGGCATGGGTATCGTTAAAATCGGCCGATAAAAAACCGATGATCAATACCAATGTCACCGGCACCGCCAACCTGGTTAATTTATGTGCCGAAAAAGGCATCAGGATGGTACACGTAAGCTCGATAGCCGCTGTTGGCGTGGCCAAACCAGGCGAGCTTACCACCGAAAACCACCACCTGGAGCAATCAACAGAAAATGACGGTTATGCCATATCCAAGCTGGAAAGCGAGATGGAAGTATGGCGCGGCGTGGCCGAGGGGTTGGATGCAGTAATTGTAAACCCATCGCTTATTATAGGGGCAAGTGCGGGCAAAGTAGGCAGCGGTGCTTTATTTGAAACTATACGTAAGGGCCTTAAATTTTACACTGCGGGCACCATTGGCTTTGTTGATGTAGAGGATGTGGCCAAATGCATGGTGGCATTGATGAACAGTGATATTACCGCTGAGCGCTACATTATCAGCGCTGAAAACAGAAGCTATCAATCCATAACCGCTGAAGCAGCAAAGGGGTTTGGGATTAAACCGCCTGCCATTTTAGCCAAACCCTGGCTTATGGAAATTGGCTGGCGCGGCGCGGCAGTTATAGCCGCGTTAACCGGTGGCGATCCGGCTATTGATAAAACATCTGCGCAGGCGGCATCGGTAACACGGGAGTTTGATAATTCAAAAATTAAGAATGCAATTGGGATTGAATTTAAGCCGATAAGCGAAAGCATTAAGGAGATTTGCGGGACGTTAAGCCAATAATAATTCATGACAAAAAAAACAAAAGCCGAATTTATTGAAGCTCTCGTAACGAAATTTCCTGAAATAAAAGATGAAGTTTTAGACGAGGACTATGACAACCTCGTTTCGCTACAAGTAGGTTGTTTTAGGAGATATACACAAAAAGCAATTGATGCAAATGATAGGCCCACCACTTTAAAATGCTTTCATTTTGCTGATAATTGTATAGACATGGTTGAATTTGAAGTCGAAAATTCTTTAGCAATCAGTTGGGCAGCAAAATTAAAATTCGACAGCCATGACGATTTGTATTCGCTTTTTCCAGCCAAACTAAAACAAATAAGAACAGAGCTTTTGGAAGCTTATGATGCAATAAAACAAAAGCAGATGCCCCACAAGGCAAAAAAATATAAAAACAAGAAAAGATGACTATAACAAATCTGTTTTGCTTCGAAACTGATTCATAGACAATATCGTTATCTTGCCCATTCATTTTTACATGCAAGCCGATAAAAGAAACCACCTGATAGATTTGCTGAGGATACTGGCGGCTTCGTGGGTAGTTTTTTTTCATCTTAATCAGCCTATAGCACCAATTGATAACTGGTATCGCGATTTTTGCAAATACGGTCACCTGGGGGTACCCATATTTTTTATCATAAGCGGTTACTGCATACTTATAGCGCTGCACCACGCCAAAAAACCAACCGAATTTATTGTAAGGCGTTTCTTCCGCATTTTCCCGCCCTATTGGTTCAGTTTGATTATAACCGCGGTTATAGTTTTATTACTCAAGGTGATAACCCATGTAAATTCCGTAGCCGTGCTCCCTAAAAGTATTGCGGGTATAGCAGCCACAATTATACTCAGCACATCACCCATCACCGCAGTAAAAACCATTAACTGGGTGTACTGGACGTTATCATGCGAAGTGCTGTTTTACCTGGCGGTATTTGCGTGTGCTCTTTTTAAAAAGCAGTATTTTGTAATTGCTTTAATAGCAGTGGCGCTGTTGAGTATCGTTTTACCACGATTTGAATCGGGACCGTTGTTCTTTTTAAACCTGTGGCCATTGTTTAGCCTTGGTGTGGCCATATACCAATTGCTGCATCAGCCTGCCTATAAATGGTTTAATATTGTCTTGTTGGCCTTTACAGCGGTTGATTTTTATGCAACCCATCAATCCTTTATTTACATTTTCCTTTGCTTAATTACCGGGGGGCTTATCGTTATCAACCACTTTAAACCGCTAAAAAGTAATTTACTTAGCCGCTTTGGCGATATTTCCTATTCGCTTTACCTGATACATGTGCCCATTGGCATCTATTTGTTAGGGCATTTGAAAACCACGGTAATACAAACCAACCTGGCTTTAAATATTGTTTTTGATGTGGTGATATTGGTATTCCTGGTGTTTGTTTCCCGGCTAATGCACCGGTATATTGAATTGCCCGCTATTAAATATGGCAAGAAGTTTGGAAAGTGAATTTTAGTGAGTGGTTGATTGGGTTGGATTGAGTTGATTAGGCTAGGTTCTAAATAAGGTCGCAAATTGACGCTAGTTATTTTACCGCCATCCACTAATGAACTAATAAACCAATGAACTAATGAACCAAAAAAATTCGCACATTTGCACCCAAGATGGAGCAGTACTTTATTATTGATTTCGACAGCACGTTTACACAGGTTGAGGCCCTTGACGAACTGGCCCGCATATCCCTCAAAAATCATCCCGACCGCGAGGGTATTTACAAACAGATAGAAGATTTAACCAATGCCTCGATGGAAGGCAGGCTATCCTTTACCCAAAGTTTAGAAGCCAGGGTTAAACTACTGAACGCCAACCGTGATCATTTAAAGCAGCTTATCAGTCATCTTAAGAAAAAGGTATCTACCTCATTCTCGCGCAACACCATCTTTTTTAAAAATCACCAGGACGAGGTATTGATCGTATCCGGCGGTTTCAAAGAGTTTATTACGCCTGTAGTTACCGAGTATCACATTAAAAAAGAAAATATCTACGCCAATACTTTCGAGTTTGACGAAGAAGGTAATATTATAGGGTATGATCGCACCAACCCCCTCTCGCAGGAGGGTGGCAAAGTTAAGTTGCTGAAAGAACTACAACTGCCCGGCGATATTTATGGCATTGGCGACGGCTACTCCGATTTTCAGTTAAAGGAATCGGGTATGATCAAAAAATTCTACGCCTTTACCGAAAATATCGAACGTAAATCGGTTGCCGAAAAGGCCGACCATATTACCCCAAGTTTTGACGAGTTCCTGTACCTCAATAAATTACCCCGTGCTATATCATATCCCAAAAATCGCATCAAATGCCTGGTAGTTGGCAACATTGACGAGGAAGCGCAGGCCCAGATGAAAAAAGAGGGTTACAACATTCGCAACCGCGACGAGGTAGAAGAAAAGTATCTGGAAGAGGCAGGGGTTTTATTTTGCGATGAAGACCATCAGCCTACCCCAGAGCAAATACAAAATGCCGGCCGCCTGAAAGTAATAGGCATTTTTGGCAAATGCAGTAATAAACTTGCCGAAACAGCCACAGAAAACGGTATTATTATATTTGACGATCCGAGGCATAACCCGCATAACAGCGACTTTTTACCAAAAAGGGTAATGGCTTTTATGAACGAGGGCAAAACACATACCAGCTGCAATTTCCCCGACTTACAGCCCCCAAGGGTTAACAACGCACACCGTTTAATCCACATCCATAAAAATGTGCCTGGTATCCTGGCAAAAATAAACGATGTATTTGCCCGCCATAACATCAATATAGTTGGAGAATTTTTGGTTACAAACCCGCAAATAGGCTATGTAATTACCGATGTGAATACCGGCTATGATACCGAAGTACTTAACCAGTTAAAAGCTATTGAGCATACTATAAAATTCAGGCTGCTGTATTAATCGGTTGCCTGGTTCCTGTTGCCTGGTTCGTGTTTTTTAGGTCTTAAAACATCCGGCGCTGCGTACCCGAACCTCGCAACACGAACCCCGAACCTCATCAGGCGATAAAAGGCACTACCAATACCGGGATAGTTGAATGGCGCACCACGTTTTCGGCTACGCTGCCCATAAGCAAACGATCAAGGCCGGTACGGCTATGGGTGCCTATCACTATCAGGTCGGCATTAAATTGTTGGGCGCAGTTAATTATGCCATCGGCGGTGATGTTAAATTCGGTAAACGAAGTAACTTCAAGTTCACCTGCATATTCTTTTTTTATAGCATCAATTACAGATGAAGATTGTTGGGCCTGTAAATCAACCAACTCCACCTGATCTACACCCATAGTACCCATTGGCATCCCGATCAGGCTATCGTTGGCGTCTGGCGGAAAAACAGCCGGCTCGATAATATGAACCAAACCAACCGCAGCCTTGTAAGTATGTGCAATATCAAACCCATACGCGGCCGCATTATGCGCATAGGTACTATCATCAATGCCTATTAATATTTTATTGATTTTCATGATGTTTGAGGATTTGTCTGAACCGGAATTCATCGAATTAAAGAAAGACAGAATTTTAAATGATGTGTTGGAATTCTAATAATTTAAAAAATTCGATGAATTCCGGTTCAGACATAAGACAGCCCGCATCAAAAAATGTTTTAGTTTTCGATGTTACTTAGCCCTGTTTAACCTCATCCCATTTTTACTACCTTTGATTATGCAATTCTCTCCAGAAATTGAAGAGCGCCTGGCGCAATTACAGGAAAAATATGAGGCCATGGGCCAGGATATGAATTCCTATCTTGATGGCTTGCTGTACGCCGATTTTTTAACCTATTGGGATTACATTCACCTGGATACGTTACTAAGCCTCCAAAGCCCTAAAACGCCTTTCCCCGACGAAGAAATTTTTATCATCTATCACCAGATAACCGAGCTGTATTTTAAATTGGCATTGCATGAATGCCAACAGATAGCTATCGCCGCGCCCCTAACCGTAGATTTTTTTACAGCAAGGTTAAAACGGATTAACAGGTATTTTGGCGCTTTAACCCAATCATTCGAGATTATGGTTGATGGGATGGAAAAAGAGCAGTTCCTGAAGTTCAGGATGTCATTACTCCCGGCCAGCGGCTTTCAATCGGGCCAGTACAGGATGATCGAGATCTACGCCACCGATTTTATTAACCTGGTAGCTAAGGACAAACGCGAAGAACTGCGTACAGCCACAATTGAAGAGCAATTTGAATACCTGTACTGGAAGTTTGGCGCTACCGAACTATCAACCGGCAAAAAAACACTGACACTTAAACAGTTCGAAAAAAAGTACGCCAAAACATTTATTGAACTTGGCAAGGCAAACGTTAGCTATAATTTTAACACACTGGCTTTAAAATTTGAAGCCGAAGGACAGCTTACACCTGAGTTAAAAACCGAATTGCGCCAGCTGGATGTAAATGTAAACGTAAACTGGCCGCTATCGCACTACAAATCGGCCGTGCGCTACCTTAACCGCGAACCCGAAGAAATAAAAGCCACCGGCGGCACCAACTGGCAAAAATATCTGCCTCCCCGTTTTCAGAAACGCATTTTTTACCCATCACTATGGAGTGTCGACGAAATGGAGAATTGGGGTAAGGCCTGGGTTGATAGCGTGCTGGGGTAAGCAAGCAGCAAAAAGTTATCCTGAATTGTAAAATTTCGCGAAATTCTGAAGAAGGGATGACACGCAGGCGAAAGACTTACGAAGTTTTTAAAACTTCGTAAGTCTGGGATTTTCGAACATGTCATGGGTAACTTGTCCCTGGATCCCACACAACGGTAGTCCTCCTGATATTTACTTAGCACGCCCACGACTGACTTATCATTTTACAGCAAGCCCTTCTTCAGCCACTTTCGGTGATTGTATTTGGCTTAACGACAACGGCACAAGCCTTTTGGTTTTCAAATAGGTTACCCCAACAATCAGCATCGTCATACTGCCACCAAAAAGCACCGACGGCACCGTACCCAGCAAAGAGGCTGCCGTTCCCGATTCAAAAGCACCAATTTCGTTTGATGAGCCTATAAACATCTGGTTAACAGCCGATACACGGCCGCGCATATGATCGGGTGTTAGTAATTGCATAATAGTCCCCCTGATGATTACGCTAACGCTATCAAATGCCCCCTCTGTAAATAGAAACACCAGCGACAGGTAAAAATTTTTAGATAAGCCAAAGCAAATTATAGAAATACCAAAACCTGTTACCGCAATAAGCAAATTACGCCACGGTTTATTCATGGGCGAAAACCTGGTCATAACCAGCATGGTTAACACTGCCCCAATTGATGCCATAATTCGCATAATACCAAGTTTATCGGGGCCAACTTTTAGCACTTCGTCAGCAAAAACGGGTAATAACGATACCGCACCACCAAAAAACACCGAGAAAAGATCAAGGCTCATGGCGCCAATCATCATCTTATTATTAAATACAAACTGCATCCCCTCTCTCAGGCTTGTCCAGATGTTTTCTTTAGGTATAAACACCGGCGGATATTTTCGTAAACCTGCAACCAGCATCAGCGAAATTAGCATCAATACAATAATGAGCCCGAAGGTAGCTGTAACACCATCCAATCCGTGAAGAATCTTTTCGGGGTAAGCTATAATTAAACCAGCCACTGCCGGCCCTAATATAGCGGCAACCTGCCAGCTCGAACTGCTCCAGGTACTTCCATTGGGGTAAAGCTCTTTAGGAATACTGTGGGCATATATGGTAAAAGTGGCCGGGCCATAAAAGGCACGCGCAATACCATTACAAAAAACCATTAAATATACAATCGGTACTATCCATTCGGTTTTAATAATACCATGCATGCTTTTAAGGGTAACGGCAAATATTACTGCTGCGGTAATAAGTACGCCGCCAAAAATCAGCAGCAGCATTTTCCGTTTTTCAGATTTATCAGCAATATAGCCGCCATACAACGCTATACAAACAGCAGGGATAGCCTCGCAAAGCCCTATGCCGCCAAGCGCAATTTTACTGTTGGTAATATGCCATATGTAATAGCCTAATACAAAGGCCTGCATAGAATATGCAAAGGTGAAACAAAAACGCATCCCGATATAAGACCGGAAATCTTTATATCGCAATGCTGCAAAGGAATCAATTTTGGGTTTACTCTCTCCTTCTTCGGCCACAGTGTTGTTTTAGATGTGCCGCAAATTTACGACAGGATTTTCAGGATTTAACAGGATTGACAGGATTTTTTTGTCTGATGTGCAGATTTCAAATTTCAGATGTGCAGATTTTAACTGCAAAAAAGCCGCCTGTGGAAGCACCTGTTAAATCGTACCTGTTAAATTCAGATTAGGGCATTACCCTCGTTCCTCGGGTCAGGCTATGCGCTAATACTGCACGGGCCTTAGCCACATTTGGCCGGTATCCGCTCCTATCCTTAATGCAAAAAAGCCGCCTGCGAGGACACAGGCGGCGGAAAAAATTAATTCATCAATAAAAAAATCATCTGCACATCTGAAACGGCGAAGCCCTCAACGAAGTTAATCTGCATATCTGCACATCAGAATCCGTGCTGATCTATCAGGTAAATCAGCGCTGCTATACCGGCGCCGCCCAGTTCAAGCTCACGTTTGTTTACGTTTTCAAAAACATCATTTGGGGTGTGGTGGATATCGAAATACCGTTGAGAATCAGGGCGAAAACCTATCAGGATAACCCCTGGCAACTTTTCTTTCATCGGTTCAATGTCTGTTCCAGATCCACCTATAGTCAGTTGGTCAACTTCGTATGGCGCTAATATTGATTTCCAGTTGGTGTTCACTTTCTGGATAAACTCTTTGGATACATCCGAGAAACTAAAACCTCGTGGGGTAAAACCGCCTTCGTCTGTTTCTATAGCGGCAATGTGCTCCTCCTTATTTTGAGCGGCAAGCTCGGCGTATTTGGTACCACCTTTGTGGCCGTTCTCTTCATTCATGAAAAACACGGCGCGAACCGAATTTTTAGGGCGATAGCCCACCGCCTTAAGCACACGCAGCACCTCGGCCGATTGCATTACACCCGTGCCATCGTCGTGCGCGCCTTCGGCCAAATCCCATGAATCAAGGTGGCCGCCTACGGTTATAAACTTATTAGGGTGCTCTGTACCAGTCAGTTCACCAATTACGTTGTAGGATAATACATCGGGCAATAACTGGCAGCTTTGTTTGAAGTAGAACTTGGCTGCAGGAAATTTACGCAGTTTAAGCATGGCGCTCAGCTTGTTAGCCGCTTTGGTAGAGATTGCCGCAGCAGGGATGTTTTTGGCATCCTTATCGGCCAGGGTAGCGCCGGTATGGGGATAATCGTCTAAACTCTCGGTCAATGAGCGCACTATAACGCCTACCGCGCCATATTTGGCAGCAGCGGCCGGGCCCATAAAGCGCTGATCGCCGGCGGTTCCGTAGGCCTGACCGGTTTCAATGAAGCGTGGATCAAAAGCCCGGTTAAAGAAAACGATTTTGCCTTTAATAGCAGCCTCGCCAAGGGTAGCCAATTCCTTAAGGCTTTGTACCTCAATTACATTTGCCGTAATACCTTCTTTAGGCGTGGCAACCGTCATACCCAGGGCAGCAATAGGCACCGGGATGCGGGTTTTGCCATCAATTATAAAGGCGGTTTCTTTGGCACCACGTACCCAGTGCGGCACCATAACTTCCTGTAAATAAACCTTATCAAAGCCGTAGCTTTCCATCAGCTTCTTGCTGTATTCCACCGCTTTTTGGGCGTTGGCCGAGCCGCTGATACGCTGACCTATGTTTTTGCACAAGTAACGCAGGCTTTCGTAGCTTTTGCCGTTTACCAGGGCTTCGTCATAAATTTTGCGGATGAGGAGGGAGTCCTGCTGGGCATGGACAAGGGTGGCCGACAGCATGGCGGCGCACAAAAGGGTAAATGTTTTTTTCATCTAAAAATGTTCAAAAAAATGGTAATAATGCGCAATAAACTTCAAATTTTTAGCAAAAAGTTTCAACTTTTCAGCAACTTTTGACACGTTTATTTTACAAAAAGTCAGTCGAAACAAATTTAATATTTTGCGGCAATAATGAATGGCCTTCTCCTGCCTTTTTTAGCAAGACTCTTCTTTTACCATGCCGGGAACGTATAAGTCTCGGAACTACCAGGCCCCCCCGGCATTGGATCCAGTTGTATCCCAACTGAATAGGTGACAGCTTGGTACCACAGGTTAGAATTTATTCTGCCACATCAGTAATCATTTTATTAACGATCAGCCAGCGGTTATCTATTTAGTCAAACTGCTCATCAGTTAACATGGTTATTTTAGCTACATGAGCTTTTAAGATTTCTTTGGCTTCCATGGGCAGTTAAAACTCGGGTAACTCACAGTTTTAAAGTTATAAATTAATTGGAAATTCCAGGTCAATTAACAATACTTACTCATAACTGTAAAGCTTAATACGCTGGATGCCAAATTCATCAACCGGGATCCTGAGGTGCCTGCCCTGGTGGTCTTCATCGCCGTTTAAACGGCGGCCGGGGTGCCATTTGCCGTTTACAAAAGTGCCCTCATCTACACTTTGTATCCCCGCACGCAGCGCTTCATTCTTCGGTTTAAAACTTATTACCAGCCCGGTGCCGCCTATATAAAACTCATCTTTTGATAAGGCGATGATGATGCCACCTGTCAAAGGCCAGTTTGCTTCTTTAGCTTTCGGCGACCAGCCCAAGGTTAAATCGTGCGAAACGGTTAATATATAATCGCCCATTTCCAGTTTAACCGTGTCCGCATTCTTACTTAACAACACGCCTTCCATCAAACCTTGTTTTTTGGCTTTGCTGATCTCGCCCGATAACTGGTTAATAATATCATAACATTTCCCCAGCGATTCTGCTTCGGCCTTTTTACCGGATTCAATAGAAAAGGGAGAAAAGCCCAGGGCCTTGTAGTGGCCAATTGCATAAAACGTTTTGGCATCCACCCCTTCTTCAAAACGGTGTTCGGGAATCAGCAAAGCGTTGTCGAGCCTAGTATAGCGATCATTCCAATACTCGAAATTGGGGTTATAAAAATCGGGCGAAAGCAGGTCAATGGCCGGGGCGGCAGCTTTCCAAACATCAATTAAATGCGGCAGCGGCCCACCACTTGGGTATTGCCCGGGTTGTTTACCTGGCGCGTTAAGGGCCGCGTTTACATACATTGGCAGCGGGTAAACCGCTTTACCCGCCCTGGCCACTTCATTAGCATATATGGCAAAATACCAGGCTATAAACAATTCATCGGTAGCCGCGCTTTTACCAAAAACAGCCGCCCAGCTACCCGAAGTTTTGAAACCACCGCCCTGCCACATCTTTTGAATTTCGGGTACAAGTTTATTTCGATGCAAATTTAAATAGGTAATTAGCTTTTCCGGAACCACTTGGTTGAACGCAGCGTCGGCAGGTTTTGAATGGTCGCGGGCACTGGGTAGCATGCCTATTTCATTTTCTACCTGTATCATTACTACCGTATGCTGTTGGCTGTCTGTTTGTTTTAAGTGCTGCATGAGCGCGGTAAAAGCCTTGCAATCAGCCTTCAATGCATTTTCAGAAAACGGCGTAATGATCTCCTCAGAGCGGCCTTCGCTGCTTTGCACCCGCGGAAAGCGCTTTTGATCTGTTTTAACCCACGCGGGCGCGTAACAACTCATGCTGTTTTTCCAGGTGCCAAACCAAAGTAAAACCAGTTTTATCTGATGTTCCCTGGCGCTTTTTATAAGGTAATCAACCAGCACAAAATTAAATGTACCCTCCCTTGGCTCCATCAACTCCCAATACACAGGGGCTATCAAAGTGTTCAGGTGCATTTTTTTTAGCTTAGGCCAAATGGGTTCCATGTATGCTGTACTGGAAGCGCTCGAGTTTCCTAATTCCCCGGCAGTCATCAATAAAGGTTTGCCATTCACCAGCAATTCGGCATTATTGCCCCAATATTTAATTTGTGGCATTGCAGGGCTGCTGTTTTGCGCTTTACCCCCAACGGTGATTAAACAATACAGAATGAATATGAAATACTTCATAGCAATTGACTTAATTGATGGGTGGATAGAAATTAAATCCCGATACCCCATACTTAACTGGAAAACAGCAAACCCTACCTATGTCGCCGGTTTACAAGAAAGGATCGATGAGTTTAATTGAACCATCTGCATTATGCTGCAGCTCCGTCACCTTTACATTGCGCAGGTGTGTTTTGCCCGATATTTGGGTATCATGATAAAATATATACCATTTGCCTTTTATTTCGATAATGGAGTGATGGGTAGTCCACCCTTGTACCGGCTTCATAAATACGCCTTTGTAGGTAAATGGCCCAAGCGGTTTATCCCCTATCGCGTAGCAAAGCAAATGCGTATCGCCGGTTGAGTAAGTGAAGTAATATTTACCATTGTATTTGTGCATCCATGAGCCTTCAAAAAACCGGCGGTCATGATCTTTAGTTAATAACGGTTTGCCCAGGCTATCTAAAATAACAACATCCTTTACCGCACCATCAAAGCTTTTCATATCAGGTTTTAACAGGGCTACACGGCAGCTGATGGCCGGGGCATCTTCCTGTTTCGAATCTGTTTTTGAACCATCAGCCTCATATTTCCCGGTCGACCAGCGTTGCAGTTGCCCGCCCCAGATACCGCCAAAATACATGTAGGTTTTACCGTCGGTATCGGTAAACACAGCCGGATCAATACTGTAACTTCCGGCAATAGGTTCAGGCTCTGCCTTAAACGGACCAACCGGACTGGCCGATGTGGCCACCCCAATATGAAAAACATCTTTTTTATCCTTCACCGGGAAGTATAAATAATAGGTACCGTTTTTATAAGCAGCATCGGGCGCCCACAGCTGGCGGCCTGCCCATGGAATATCTTTAATATCCAGCCCTACCCCGTTATCGGTAACCTTACCGCCAATACTATCCATCGAAAGAATATGATAATCTTTCATGGCAAAATGATCCCCATTGTCATTTTCGGGAATGCCCGCGTTGATATCGTGCGATGGGTAAATATAAATTTTGCCGTTAAACACGTGCGCCGATGGATCGGCGGTGTAAATGGAGCTGATAAGCGGTTGCGAGAGGAATTTTACTGTTTTGCCGGTATCTGTTTTGCTGCTTTCTGCATCGGCCGCTTTTTTGGTGGGCGGGTCGCATGCGCTCAACATGCCTGCTGCTATAAAAAGCGTAGTAATTAATGTTGCGGTGGTAAATTGCTTGCTCATTGGCGTTTGGTTTATGGTGATGATTAATTGGTCATGTAATTATTGCCCCCGATACCCGGCACATAATAAAATTTCATGTCTTTATAGTACGATAGCGGGTGTTCGGGCTTCGGATATCCGGCCCCGATGGGCATTTTTGAAAAAGTTTGGAAATATAAAACGCATGCATCCCGCCAGGATGCGGCCTCACTTAACTGAACTTTCATCAGCTGTTGTACCAGGGCAAAACGCTCCGCATCCACTTTGCCCTGCATTTTATCCCACGTTAAACCCATTTGCTTAACCGAATCGGCACCCATATAATAGTGGTGAACCATTTCGTCCCATAATGATTTGCCCGAACGCATTTTGTAGGTCCAGCTTAAATGATGGAACCATAAAAGGTATTTATCGGGGCAGGTTTGCAGGTTTTCCCAATGCGATTGAACCTGTGGCGTGTATTGCGACAGTGCATTGCTACCCGTGCCGGTACGGTTAAAACCAATCCCGGCCGAATCGGCTTTGTGATAATAAGTGGCATTCCAATCGGGCCGGCCTGCATTATCAACCCAGGGGCCGGGGCCATAATGGGTAGATACGCCCATAATGTGGTGCAAACCAAGCGGGGTCATATAATTAACGGTATTCTCCCTTGATTGCAACATAATTTTTTTAACCGGCGATGCAAAGCCAGCATCATTGGTAAAAGTCATTTTTAGCCAGTCATCGGCTATAGCCGCCGGCGACTGATCGGGGTTCCAGGCCATGCGACCGAAGGCATACCAGTTGGCCTGGGCAAAGGGATGCCCGCACCAGTTTAAGTCTGTGCCGATATTGGCCACACCAGCCATACCTGTTATTAGTTTTTTATTAAAATTACCCTGGAGGATGCGTGATACGGTTGCCCCCTTACCCTTCATGTACGTATCTGCTTGCAGGGTTTCGGCAAATAATGGCGCTTCATAAACCAAATGTGTCGAAAAGCCAAGGTACTCCTGCGTTAGCTGGAATTCCATCATCAGCGCGGTATTGGGCATGGCGCCAAACAGCGGATGGAAAGGTTCCCTCGGCTGAAAATCAATCGGCCCGTTTTTTACCTGGATAATCACATTATCTTTAAACTTCCCATCAAAGGGCTTAAATTCATTATATGCCTGCTTCGACCTGTCATCAGGCACATTATTATCGTACACAAAAGCCCGCCACATCACAATGCCATGGTGTGGGGCCAGCGCATCTGCCAGCATATTGGCGCCATCGGCATGGGTACGGCCATAACTTTGGGGGCCGGGCTGGCCTTCGGAGTTGGCCTTTACTAAAAATCCGCCAAAATCGGGAATGTAACGATAAATTTCGTCGGCCTTATCGGCCCACCATTTTCTCACATCGTCATTTAACGGATCGGCCGTTTTCAGGTGGCCTAACTCTACCGGGCTGCTGAATTTTACCGACAAATAAATTTTAATACCATACACCCTGAAAACATTAGCAAGCGCCTGAATTTTAATTAAATATAGAGGCGAGAGTATAAGCGCATCGGCATTTACGTTATTGATAACCGAACCATTAATCCCTACCGAAGCATTGGCTCGCGCGTAATCAATATACCGCTGGTCGATAATACCGGGCAGCTTGTGCCAGTTCCAGATAGATGAGCCCGCATAGCCCCTCTCCACAGTGCGGTTCAGGTTATCCCAATGATCCAACACCCGGTTCATCATCCGCGGACGATCAGTGATATTAAGATTATTAATAGCCTGGTGAGTTTGCAGCAGCTTTAAAAAATTAAAAACACCATACAGCACGCCTACATCGGCTTTGGCTGTAATGAGGATACATTTTTTTTGATGGACAAGGGTTGTTTTTATGATATACCCTTCGCTGCCTATACTATCAGGGATGGTAACAGATAATCCCTTTAAGGATTGTGGTGTACCAATAATGAGTGTACCGCCGCCTGTTACAGTTTTGGCGTCGACGGGTAGCATTGACAACATACCGTCCAGGCCTTTTAACAATTCCGCTTTAGCTGCCTTAAGCTGATCGGATGCTGCCGGAAAAACCAGGTATTTAAGTTGTTGTTTATAAACCGCTGCAGCCTGCCGGTTGGCTATCTTGTTGTACTCAAGCCAAAGTTTATATCCATCATCGGCACGGGCATTGGTTACCGCTCCCAATAAAAGCAGCGCCAGCAAACACATATTTTTCTTTATAGAATATTTGGCCATGGCGTCATTAATTCAGCATCGGTAAACCTTTTTTTCTGTAATAAAAAACAATAAAATGATGTATTAAAGTTTATGAAAGAACACCGGTAGCGCATGCCCTATCCACAATGGTTTATAATGATTTAAACTTTATGCAATCGATTGCAAATATATAAACCTTTATTTATATTTAGCAATTCAAAACCAATTATTCATTTATTTAAATCATTACCGGCCGTCAATCCTAACTTTTACGCTGACCGGTACAAAACAAGCCTGATGAAAACATTCGACTATTTGAAAATGCCTGTCGCCCTGATTGGAATCCTTTACATTACTTTTTGCGGCACGATGATACAAGCACAAACGGCTAAACTTAATGACGGAAGCGGCGCATTTGCGACCGGTAAATACCCAAACCTGTTTAAAGAGCGCGGCCATTCAAAAAAAGAAATTGATACCAAAATTAACAAAGCATTTAACCAGCTGTTTTTTGGCAACCCCGATAGCGAGGCGGTTTATTTTCCGGTTAAAAAAAACAGGAATGGCCCCATGGCGTATGTAAGCGATGTACCGCACCATGACATCCGTAGCGAAGGGATGTCATACGGGATGATGATTGCTGTGCAGCTAAACCGGAAAGATGTTTTTGATGCGATATGGAACTACGCCATGACCAAAATGTATATCAGCGACCCGGCACATCCTTCGGAAGGATACTTTTCCTGGTCGTTAAAAAGAGATGGTACGCCGAATGAAGAAACGCCGGCGCCCGATGGCGAGGAGTACTTTGTGATGTCGTTATATTTCGCATCGGGCCGCTGGGGCAATGGGGCGGGCATTTACAATTATCATCAGTGGGCAGATAAGTTATTGACTACCATGCGGCATCACCCCATTAAAAGCGGACCAACTAAATTCGGCCCGCGCAAGATTGGCCCCATGGTTAACGAGGAAAAGAACATGATCCTTTTTGTACCGGGCATTGCCCGCAGTATGTTTACCGATCCATCTTATCACCTGCCCGCATTTTACGAACTATGGGCACGCTGGGGACCAAAGGAAGACCGCGATTTTTGGTATGCCGCCGCCGACACCAGCCGGGCTTTTTTTGTAAAAGCAACAAACCCGCAAACAGGATTGGCATCAGATTACGCTAATTTTGACGGCAGCCCCTTTGCCATTGGTTTTAATAAAAACGCGGTTAATTTCTCTTTCGATTCCTGGCGTACGGCCAGCAACTGGTCAGTTGACTGGGCCTGGTGGCATAAAGCCCCGGCAGAGCAGGTTTTAAGCGATAAAATCCAGGCCTTTTTTGCATCCAAAGGATTAGATACCTATGGCTGCCAATTTACATTGACAGGCAATCAACTGGATAACCGGCATGCCGGTGGATTAATAGCCACAAACGCGGTTACCAGCCTTGCAGCTACAAACCCCAACCGCGATAAATTTATTGATGCATTGTGGAATACCCCTGTGCCACAAGCCCTTGTTGAACGGTACTATGATGGCCTGCTTTACATCATGAGCTTTTTACATTGCAGCGGGAATTACAGGATTTATCCGCCGAGGTAGTTGTGGGTGAGTGGTTGATTGGGTTGATTAGGTGAGTGGTTAATGAGCGTACAGGGAATCAGTAAAATAAACCGTATCAACCTTTGGCAAGGCTCTGCTCAACCACTCACCTAATCAACCCAATCAACTACTCACTACACTACTCCACTATTACACCCGTTAATACTTCAAATATCCCGTTAGACGCCGGAAACACACCGAAACTATCCCATTAGCCCCGTTTGTGCTGATGACTGCTATTGTAACCGGATTGCTTAGTCTGAAAACTGTAAATCAAATATCAAAGTATCTGATATTGGCATAATAGGGCATGAATTTATGCAACCGATTGCCAAAAGTTAGTTAAATAAGCATTTAATTTTTACATTTATCCATTAAAATAATCCGGCAACCATTTCGGTGCGGTTACACAATTAATTTAGGCGCTTTAATTAAACTCATGCCCGGCAGCGAAAAAGAGATCACCATTTACGATATAGCTAAAAAGCTCAATGTTTCGGCAGCCACAGTAAGCCGCGCGCTTAAGGACCATCCACGGGTAAACAAGAATACCAAAAAGACGATTGTTAAGGCAGCCGAAGAGATGGGCTACCGTTCTAACTCGTTCGCAAGCAACTTACGCCGTAAAAACAGCAATATCATTGGCGTTATAGTACCAAGGCTGAACAGCAGTTTCATGTCTGACGTGATAGCCGGCATGGAAAAGGTTGTAAATGATAATAATTATAACCTCATCATCAGCCAGTCACTGGAAACCATGAAGAAAGAGATCAGCAACGCGAAAGCTATGCTGAACAACCGGGTGGATGGCTTGCTGGTTTCGCTTGCTTATGATACTACCAGCATTGAGCATTTTGAACCGTTTATAAAACGCAAGATTCCGGTAATTTTCTTCGACAGGGTATTTGAGCATGACCACTACCCGCAAATTTGTATTGATAACTACAAAGCGGCCTACGAAATTACCAGCCATCTTATTGACCAGGGCTGTAAAAGAGTGGTACATATTACAGGTAACCAATTGCGTAATGTTTACGCCGAACGCCTTAGGGGCTATCGAAAAGCGCTCGAAACACATCACATTGAGTTTGACGAACAATTGGTGATCATAAATGACCTGAGCGCCGGGGCATCGGCCATTGCCGCTGAAGCTATATTAAATATGCCCAACCGCCCCGATGGCATTTTTGCCACCAACGATGTGAGCGCCGTAAGTTGCATACAGGTACTCAAAAAAGCAGGAATAAAAATACCGGAAGATATTGCCGTTGCGGGCTTTAACAACGACCCGGCATCGTGCGTAATTGAACCTAATTTAACTACGGTAAATTACAAAGGGTATGAAATGGGCGAAGTTGCCGCCAATTTGCTCATTAATCATTTGGTTAACAAAAACGACCTGCAGCAAACCCATAGCCTGATATTAAGATCGGAATTGATTATACGAGAATCATCGGCCAGGAAAAAGCAACAATAGAGTCAAGAAGTTAGAATCAAGAATCAAGACAGCCTCGCTTTATGGATAGTTTCTTTGATCATCGCTTCAAAGTCTTAACTCTTGATTCTAACCTCTTGGCTCTTTTTCAACAGTAATATATTATAATGGGATCAAAAACAAAACTGGCTATAGTTACAGGAGGCGCGTCGGGCCTGGGATTAGCCACGGCAAAAAAATTTATTGAACAAGGCATCAGGACAATTATTATCGGTCGTGACGAGCAAAAGCTGGCCAATGTGGCTCATGAACTTGGCGAGCTTTGCAGTTATAAACCGTACGATTTGAGCCAGACCGCCGGGATACCGGCTTTGGTAGCATCAATTGTACAGGAGTTTGGCGTACCCGATATCCTGGTGAATAACGCCGGCATCAACCATAAAAAACCATTTACCGAGGTTACCGACGATGATTTTCAGCAAATTATCCAAACAAACCTGGTATCGGTATTTTCATTAAGCCGCGAAGTTGTAAAAAGCATGCTGACCGCAGGCAGCGGAAGTATTGTTAATGTAAGTTCGATGGCGGCGCAGTACGGTATTCCTTATGTTATAGCTTACACCGCCTCAAAAACCGCTATTGAAGGGATGACCCGCGCCATGGCCACCGAACTCTCGCCGCAGGGCATCCGGGTAAATTGCGTGGCTCCGGGCTTTATAGCTACAGATATGTCGGCAAAGGCATTAGATAATGATCCCGCCAGGAAGCAAAAAGTTTTAGGCCGCACCCCCATGGGCAAGCTGGGCGAACCCGCAGACGTTGCCGAGGCCATTTATTATTTAGCTACAGATAGCGCCAAATATGTAACCGGGGTAATATTGCAGGTTGATGGCGGCAATTCTATTGGGTTTTAAATAAAATTTCGTTGTCAGCTGTATTAAATATTTGATATTAAAATGGGTATTTCTCGCGCAAAGACGCCAAGAAGCAAAGAAAAATAAATGGTTATATGACGCTTTGTATGGGCAACATGGACGTGGTTGCGAATCAGACTCTGAAGTTATTTTTTGTCGACACATCGGGGCTTGTTCAATACGAATTAGAGGCGTAGCCTCGGCCAATTTTTTTCCACGGGTTTTAACCCGTGGAAAAAAATGAAGAAAATGATTGAGAACCGTAGGTTCGAGCCATATGAAACAATGTGTATATATCGGTTTAACAAATTGAAAATACCTAGTTTACGCCAAAATATGAGCCGTGCCGATGGCACTCTTGTGGTCCTTTGGCCAATCATCCACGGGTTGAAACCCGTGGCTACAATATGTTTCGGGCCGATGGCCCTTAAGAAGAATTGTGTAGAAGCTAATTGAAACTAAAACAACACACACAAAACGTCATAAACCCCAAAATAAGCAAATCACTTTGCGCCTTAGCGCGAATAAATTTTCTCTGGACACTACAGAACTATTTTTACATCTCAATTATAACCCTGTACCTTCCTGCTTTCGCCCCTACTATTCAAAATTGTTATATCAACCACATCTGCCCCTACATTCATAAACCTGCCCGATTGGGATAAAAACGAGGAGCCGTAATAAAACTCCCGTCGGGTAGTTTTTCCATTTTTATAGCGGGTAACCGCGCAAATGTCGTTGGGCAGCAAGCTGATGGATTTTGTATCACGCCTCAGCTCAAACACTTTCAAATCATCATTATGCTGGCTGGCGGCAACCAGCGTTTTACCCTTACTTCCTTTAAGTTCAACAAGCGCCTTCCCGTCACCAGGAATATAAATGCCGCTTTGTAAAATAGATAAAGGTTTAAAGTTGCCTTTGCCGTCTCCTTTTAAAAACAGGCCGTTAAGGGCATCGTAACGCCCAACGGCTGCATCGGTGCTAAAGTCATTGCCGTTCATAATCACGTCCAGGTTACCGTCGCCATCAAAATCATCGGCCAGCATGCCGTTAATTGCCGATACCTGGGCTTCGGCAGGTAAGGGGATCATCGTAAACTTTCCGTTCCCTTCGTTTTTTAAATAACATGACCTTAGCTCGGTAGCCTTCAATCTTACGGCTCCTTTCATTTGTTCGGGCGTAAAAATATCGGCCATGGTGGCATTGGCGTATGAGCGGTAGTTGGTAAACTTTTGCCTAAGGGTAATCATTTGCTTAATGGCATCATCGCGCACATTGGCCGGATACTCTCTTTTAACACCATCTGCCCCCGGCAAAAACAATGATGGAAATGCGTCAAAACGGTTACGTTTATCAAAATCTTTTGCGGTAATATATGCCGGTTGCGTATCGCTCACCTGGTACAGGGTATTCAGGCCTGTATTACCAATAATGTAATCCATTTTACCGGTATGCCTAAAATCGCCTGCAATAATACTGTTCCACCAGCCGGTTTTGCCGGCTAGGCCGGTGCCGTCGGTAGCATCTTTAAACACACCATGATCGTTCCTTAAAAACTTCAGCGGCATCCATTCCCCTGCCAATATCAAATCGCTCCAGCCATCGTTATCAAAATCGGTAAACAGCGCGTCGCACACCATGCCTATGTCTTTTAGTACAGGGGCCACGGCGGCTGTTACATCTGTAAATTTTGTTATGCCGTTTTTGCTATCATTACGATATATAAAGCTGGATACCGCGCGGGGGTAATTCCAGGGATCGACCCTGCCGGATATAAAAAGATCGGGGCTGCCGTCCTTATTGTAATCAACAGCACGTACGCAAAGCTTGCTGGTGTTGTTTAAAGGCAAAGCATCAGGGGCCAAAGTAAAATTACCTTTACCATCATTTAAATACAGTTTATCCTGGTAAACCGGCGAGTTGCGGGCCGCCTGGTAGCCGCTGCCTGTTACATATACATCGGGCTTGCGATCGCCATTAGCATCAAAACATAAAATGCCGCCATCTTTGTAGCCGGTTGTTGTAATTGGGTTTGATAACAGGTTGCGCTGCTTAAATTTCCCGTCGGCCTGTTGTAAAAACACCTGGGCGGGCGCCTTATCATTGCCGCCGATGATCATATCATCAAAACCATTGCCGTCTACATCGGCAACGGCCAGTGCAGGGCTGTAGCCCGACAATTTGTGTGGCAGCAGTTTTTGAATATTAAAGTCGATAAATTCATTTTCCTGGTGCTTATAGCTGATGCCGACGGCCTTTGTTACTTCTTTGAAAATAGCAGCCGAAGCCAATTTGGGTTGCGGCCAGGTGTAATTATCTCGTGCATCGGCAAGGCGTACATTTAGTACTTGATCGGCTTTTATATTTTTTAATAGTTGCTGCCTGCCATTTGGCCATTTCATAACTACCGAATCAATTACAGTGGTAGCGTTCAATCCAAAATGGGCTATGTTTTGTACCGACGACAGGTAACCGCGGTATGGGCTGTTTTCATAAACCTGGTGCTTGCCTTTATCATAATAAATATCAGCCCAGGCCCCTATTCCGTTTACATTTTGCTTATCGCCCAGGAACTGAATTTGCAGGTAATGGGCTGCATCAGTTTTATTTTCGCCTGAAGTATTTTTGTAGATCATGGCCTCATCATCAATATTATTAACGATAAGGTCCATTGCGCCATCATTATTTAAATCGGCATAAACGGCTCCGTTTGAAAACGTAGGTGCTGATAGTCCCCAGTCGGCACTTACATCGTTAAAACTTGCGCCTCCCTTATTTTGATAAGCATAATTATGAATTTTAACCTGTGGAATTTGTTCAAGCACCTGTTGTTTGCTGGCCACAGCATAGGCGTTGGCCCTGTAAGCAATAAAATCATGATCGGTAACATCCCGGGGGTAACCGTTGGTAACTACCAGGTCGCGGTAGCCGTCATTATTAAAATCGGTAATTACAGGGGTCCAGCTCCAGTCTGTCTGGGCTACCCCGCTCATAAAACTGGTCTCGCTAAAAACGGGCGTGCCGATAGAATCATTTTGGCCCAGCCGTGGCCCCTGGTTTAGTTGCAGGGTGTTGCGCACGTATTGATACTGGTAGCCATAATGATCAAAATTTTGAAAAGTTTGATAGCTGTTGGCCATGCTCATCATTTTTTTGCGGTAATTATCCTCGGGGTTCATGTCCAGCTCAAAAATATCGGCCAGGCCATCGTTGTTCATATCCACAATATCCTGCCCCATGGAGTTAAATGAGGTGTGCTTAAAATACTCCTTTGACCTGTCGGTAAAAGTACCATCGTGGTTATTGATGTACAGTACATTGTTGGTAACAAAATCGTTGGTAACATAAATATCCTTCCAGCCATCGCGGTTAATATCGGCGATGGTAACACCGTGGCTATAGCCCTCAATGGTGACACCGGCTTGTTTGGATACGTCACGAAATACAGCATGCCCCAATTTGGCATCCCAATCATTACGGAACAGTTTACCGGTACTTGGGTATGAACCATCTTTAATTATCGGCCTGAAATTATTGGCATATGATTGCATGTTTGGCCAGTTGATGGCCTGGTACATATCCAAATCGCCATCATTGTCATAATCAAAAAACGCAGCCATGGTAGAGTGCGCGTGCAAATCCAAGCCATATTCATGCGCCATTTCTTTAAACTGCGGCACCCCGTTTTTATCAGGCCCCTGGTTTATATACAGTAAATTAGTGCGTTTTAATGAATCATTCAACAGCGAATTGCTGACATAAATATCCATCAGCCCATCATTGTTTATATCAATTACCGAAACGCCCCTGCCCCACCTGCCGCTGCCACCCACATTAGCTTCATCGGTTACATCTTTAAACTTAAAATCGCCCTCATTTAAATACAAGCGATTTTTAACCATGTTGCCGGTAAAGTAAAGATCCTGCAGACCATCGTTATTAAAATCGCCAACACCCACGCCGCCGCCATTATATACGTAGGCGTTATCAATCGGGTTGATAGAGTCGTTTTCGGTTATTAAATTATTGAAGTGAATATTGGAGTACGAAGACGGAATTTGCTCAAACAAAGGCGCCTTCTTACACGCGGCAACAGCAAGCATTACACAAACAAACAACAAGGGCTTAAAACGCATAGTAAGGCTATTTAATAAACAAACAAAGGCCGCCTAAGCAGCCTTTGTTTGTTTCAGTAGGTATTAAAGTTTAGGGTTGTTATCAATTTCGGCCTGCGGAATAGGCAGGAATTCTTTTGAAGCGTTGTACCATGATAAAGGTTCGGTTGCAAAGTAACCTTTTCTTCTCCACCTTAAAATGTCAACATTTCTTACTTCTTCGTTGGTCATTTCCACGCTTTTTTCGTGCATAATGGCTTTAACTACATCGTTTTTTGTAGCAACCGGGAACTGGGCTGTTGGATAAAGAGGCATAGCCACACTCGGCCTCGCCCGCACCTGGTTCAAATAGGCCACGGCAGCGGCAGTATTTCCTAACTCGTTTTCGCATTCGGCAAGGTTGAGCAATACCTCGGCGTAACGTAAAATGCGCTGGTTGTTGCTGCCCGGGTGAAACGAAGCCGTTGCGCGGTCTTCTTTATAAATGAGCTGGAATTTTCTGAAACCAACTTTGATGGTAGTACCATGCACAACAGATGAGTTGCCATTCTGATCGGCTGGTACCAGGGTAGACGTACCGTTATTAAAAGTATCGCCGGTTTGGTAATAGGTATAAGCATAACGCGGATCTGTTTTTACAGCGCCGGTAACTGTACTTTCAAACTCGTTCAGCATTTTGTTTGATGGGATCAGGTTTCGCCAGCCAATTGGATTATACTCCTGGTTACGTACCGTAGTTTGATCGGCAGATACGCCATCGCCTACGCCACTGCCCCAGTTAAAATTATTGTCGCCTTTATCCGAGTAAATCATCTCGAAGATAGACTCGTTATTAAACTCAGTCTCTTCTTCAAAATTATCCAGGAAACGGGCGGTCAACGCATAACCATCGGCGCCTGATGTTGGCACTTTAAGCAAAGCTGCTTTGGCAGCCGCATAATCTCCGGATTGCATAAGCACCCGGCCCAGCATCGCGTTGGCGGCAGCGGCAGTAGCCCGGCCTTTATCTGTACCCGATTTACCGGGTAAAATAGCTGCGGCATCCTGCAAATCTTTAACTATAAAGGCGTAAATATCCTCAAGCTTGGCTTTAGGCTGATAATCTGTAGGGCTTTTAGCAGTGGTTTTGTAAAGCGGCACACTGCCCCATTGGCTCACCAAATCAAAATAAGCCCAGGCACGTAAAAATTTAGCCTCGCCAACTAATCTATCCCTTAAAGCGGTGTTATCCGTTACCAGCGGCGCGTTATCTGTAACCGTATTTGCACGGTGAATAACCGTGTACAAAGTATTCCAAACCGCGTTCATTACCGGGTTTGCAGGGTCAACCACCCCTATCAGGATCTGGTTACGGGGCGCCTCCAGCTGGCTGCCGCCTGATGAAACATCGTCGCTGCGTAAATCATGCAGGAAAAACCACTCGCGGGCAACCAGGTTTGAGGCGTGCCATGTCGAATAAATGGCATTTGTGGCTGCCGTTAATTCACTTGAGTTTTTAAAGTATTTATCGGAGGTAACCACGTTTGGATTGTTTGTATCCAGTCCTTTTTTACATGAAAAAACAACTGCTACAACAAACCCTATGCTTACCAAGTATTTATAAGTTTTATTGCTTTTCATAATATCTTTCTTTTAAATGCCATTAAATGTTAAAAGCCCGCTTGTATTCCAAATTGAAATGAACGCGCCACCGGGTATTGCCCAAAGTCGACACCGTTGGTAAGGTTACCACCAGAGGTATTCTGATTTTTGTTACCTACTTCGGGGTCGAAACCTTTGTATTTGGTAAAGGTTACCAGGTTTTGGCCCGACACATAAAATTTCAACCGGCTTATAGAGTTATTGGCAAACGACCTTAGTACCGATGGTGGCAGGCTGTAACCAATAATTACATTTTTAAGCCTCAGGTATGATCCGTCCTCAATCCAACGGGTTGATAGCCTTCCGTTCCGGTTAGGATCGCCGGCAATGGCACGGGGGATGGTGGTGTTGGTGTTGGATGGTGTCCAGGCGTTTAGTACCTGTGTGCCGGCATTAAACAGCCTTGGCATACCTTCCAGGATAATTTTTTCGGCATTTAAAATTTTATTGCCCTGTACCCCCTGGAAAAATATAGCTACATCAAAGTTTTTGTAGTTGGCTGTGTAGTTTAACGAGTAGGTAAACTTAGGCAGGAAACTGCCGATGTAAGTACGGTCATATGAATCGATAACTCCATCCGGTTTGCCCTGCGGACCGCTGATATCTTTAAATTTGATATCGCCGGGCGCTGCATTAGCCTGCGTTGGGCTGGCTGCTATCTGGGCCGCGTTCTGGAATATTCCATCGGTAACCCAACCATAAAACGATTGAACAGGCTGACCTGCTATGGTTTGGGTAAACGGATCACCGCCGCCAAAATCGGCATCGTTGCCCGATTGAATTGTCGCGGTGGGCGAATTTAGCGTTAATACCTTATTGCGTATAACACTTAATAATCCGGTTACATCCCACTTAAATGCGCCGTCTCTTTTATGATAACCTAACTGAAATTCCACACCGGTATTTTGCATTGTGCCAATATTGTCCAAAGTACCTATGCCCTGGTAACCCTGGCTTGGCGCGGTAGGTATCGTAAGCATCAGATTTTCGGTTTTACGTTTAAAAAACTCGCCAACAACAGTTATTTTGTTATTGTACAAGCCCAAATCAACCCCAATGTTTAACTGTTTTGTTTTTTCCCAGCTTAAGTTTAAATTAGTTAAGCCATTGGTATATGACGCATTACCACCACCTGGTGCCACATTGCCAATAGGATAAAAAGCCAGGTTTGAACGCACGGGCGATAGGTATGGATAGTTGCCCAAACCACCCGGAGGAATGCCGGTTGAGCCATAACCTGCCCGCAATTTAAGTTCAGATACGGTTTCGCTACCTTTCAGAAAATCTTCCTGGTCAATTTTCCAGCCTATGGATGCCGAAGGGAAATTGGCGTATTTATGGTTGGGCGCCCAGATAGACAAACCATCGCGGCGGATGGATGCGCTTAAGAGGTATTTACCTGCAAAATCGTAATTAACCCTACCTACGTATGATTGCAGCAAGTTGCTTTCATTGATATTATTTGCTGCAACGTTTGATGCACCATTAAGTGTTTTAACCAAATTGGTTGCCTGGTTGCCCGATGATGTTTCGGTGGTATAAGTAAGCCCCTGCTGCTCGTAAACCGCCGTTGCTGCCACATGGTGCAAACCAAAGGTTTTATCAAATGATAACTGCTGGGTATAAAGTTTGGTAGTTGATGATACGCGCTGATTGGCTATTGCTGCCGATGTAGCGCTTAATGTACCGCCATCATTATAAATGGGGGTATAATTTTGCGTGTAACCGTTGGTATAGTCGATACCAAAAGTCGACCGGAACTTTAACCAGGATGTGATATTGGCATCCAAATAAGCGGTACCCAATATTTTAATGGTTTTAATAGTATTTGAGCCGATAAGAGCCGATTCAACCGGGTTGGTTGGATCAGAGCCATCAAAACTGCTGATAGGGCCCTGGAAACCTCCGTTTGTGGTAGGGTCATGCAGGGGGATATAAGGCAGCATCCTTACCACATTGGTTAGCTGTGTACGGTTACCTTGTGTTGCATCATAATGCTGGTTGCTTACCGCGGTATAAACATTTTCGCCAAAGGTAAATACCTTGCTTATTTTATGATCGGAGTTGATGCGGTAGTTATAACGCTCGTAGTTTAAGGCCTGGGCTATACCATCCTGCTTAAAATACCCTGCCGATGTGAAAAACCGCGATACATCATTACCGCCTGCTATAGAAACATTATTGGAAGTAATTAAGGCGTTGCGTTTAAAATAGGCGTCCTGCCAATCGGTATTGGTTTGGGCGTAAGTTTGGCTTGCTCCCGCGTAAATAGGCTTGTTAAAATTCGCCGGCGATAAACGCGGCGGCAGGCCGGCGGCTCCGTCAAGAACGGTAGCATATTGAACATACTGGTTTGTGTTCAGCAGGTCTAATTTTTTCGACGGGCTTTGGATACCGGCATAAGCATCAAGGCTCACCTCGATTTTGCCGGTGCGGGCGCCTTTTTTGGTGGTAATTAATATTACACCGTTGGTAGCCCTTGATCCGTAAATGGCAGCCGCGCTTGCATCTTTCAAAACCTCCACCGATTCGATATCCTTTGAATCAAAACTTGACAGGTTGCCGGTAGGGAAACCATCTATCACATACAACGGATCGGAAGCAAAGTTGATAGAGCTGATACCCCTGATAGTAACAATAGGCTGTGTGCCCGGCGCGCCGTTATTGGTAACATTTAAACCCGCAACCCTGCCTTGTAAGGCCTGTTCAACACTTGCCACAGGCAACGCGTTTATGGTGCGCGCATTCAATGAAGTGATGGCGCCGGTAAGGGTACTTTTCTTTTGCGATCCGTAACCTACTACCACAACCTCGTTCAATGATTTTGAATCGGTTTTAAGCTGTACGTTAATAACGGTATTGCTGCCTACAGTAATTTCCTGTGTTAAAAAGCCTAAATACCTGAATACCAGTATTGCACCCCCATCCGGAACATTAATCTTAAATGCCCCGTTTTTATCGGTGCTAACGGCTACCGCGCCCCCTTTAATAGTTACGCTTGCGCCTATAACCGGTACGCCCGCATCATCTGTTACTGTACCTGTAACCGTTATTGCCTGCACGGCCGGCGTATTTACCTGTGTGTTAGGCTGTTCGTTATCGGGTATTATCCGGTTGAGCACAATTACATTGCCCGATACCTCGTATTTGATATTTTGAGCGGTGAGCAGCTTTGAAAGGATAGCCGACAGCGTTTCATTTTTGAAATTTGCCGTTACCTTGTTGCTGGCCTGTATAAGTACAGGGCTATAAATAAAAGTGATATTGGCTTCCTTTTCAATAGAAACCAGCACTTTGCTTATCTCTTTATCCTTTGCATTAAGGCTCATTTTTTGGTCGAGGACCTGGGCCCGGGTATTGCTGGCAATGGCCCCGCTGATGAGCGTGAGGCTGAGAGCAATATTTATAACCGTTATGCGCATAATAGCAGTTAATGAATAGTTTTTTTTCATAAATTTGGTTTGGTTAATTGGATTTTATAAAAATTCGACAAAAGCCTTCCCGTACAATTTGTTGATTGCGAATAACAGGAAGAAACCGAATCATCGGCGGTGTGACAGCACTGCCGATTTCTTTTTTTAGTGCTTTTTTTGTGTATTTTTTTTACATATGGACTGGGGTTTAATTAGTTAAAATTCTATCAGTTGCCGCAGCCTTTACCTTGTATAATGATCTGGCCGCCGGTTATTTTATATTCGGCCTCAACGGCTTTGCAAATCAACTTCAGGCGCTCATCCAGGGGCTGATCAATAAGCGATGCCGTGAGCTGGCAATTGCCCATCACTTTTTCATCATAAATAATATGCACCCCATAAGCTTCTTCAATAGTTGTTACCACTTTTGAAAACGGCGTGCCCGAAAAATTAAAATGAATGGTTGTTGATTCTTTTGACAACAGCATCGGCTTGCTTAAAACAGCTTTCTCCAGCCTCAGCTCCTTCCGGTACAAAACAACCTGCTGGTTAGGGGTTAAAACTACCGCAGGCTTGCTATTTACCCCCGTGCCTTTACTGTTATGTGCCGATACCTCCACACGGCCGGTGCTTACTAATACTTTGTATTGATCATCGCTGTCATTGGCCATCACCTTAAAGCTGGTACCTACCACCCTAATTGTTAGCTCGTTTGAATACACATAAAATGGCCGGGCCGGGTTTTTACTCACCTCAAAAAAGGCCTCGCCTGTAAGGTTTACTTCGCGTTTATTCCCTGTAAAACTGTTTGGATAATTTACCTGGGCGCCGGGCTGCAATATAACCGAGCTGTTATCCGGCAGTTTTACAAGCATTGGTATTTCGCTCCTGTTAATTATATTCTGGCAGGATTGCAAATTGGCCTTGTTGTATACCTGCTTGTTTTTACCGGTATCAAAAACTACGTAGCCAAGGCCAACAGCCAGGGCAATAATGAGGATAGCCGCAAAACGCAACAGGTTATTCATCCTGAATTTAATCGGGCGAACATTATCGGCTGCAGGATAGCCGGCGATTCTGCTTTGTACATTATTTACCAGTTCATCAATTTCCGCTGCCGAAAGATCGCTCACGGGCTTAATCCTGAATGATTTTATGATAGTACAGGCCTGTTTAAAATTGTCTTCGGATGCAGGGTTATGCAAAGGAAAATTCTTCCAATAATCATCATCTTCTGTGTAATTGCCCGAGGCCCATTCTACAAAAGAATTGTCCATTAAAAAATCTTCAATTTTATGGTATTGATTGTCAAGCATGAAACAGGTATAATATGGTCTATATCTACCTACATGCAGAAAAAGGAAAAATCTACTGTAAAAATTTAAAAATAATTTTCAACGCCGCGAAACGGCGATTAAAGGCAGTAATAAACCGGGCTTTTCGCCCAATATTTTCGCAGGCTTAGTATTGAGTCGTGCATCAGGTTATACACCGATTGACGGTTGAGGTCCATCACTTCGGCTATTTTTTCCTGGGACATGCCCTCGTAAAATCTAAGGTACAGGATTTCTTTTTGACGTTTGGGAAGGCTCCCTAAAATAGACTGAAGCTTATGATAAATCTCCTGCGATAATTCTTCGCTGATGATGTTTGATTCCACATCAAATTCTATCATAAATTCATAATTATTTTCAAGAGGTTCCGCTTGTTTCCATTTTGGTTTCTCGCGG
This sequence comes from Mucilaginibacter sp. P2_A5, assembly GCF_056404995.1. Lineage (NCBI taxonomy): Bacteria > Pseudomonadati > Bacteroidota > Sphingobacteriia > Sphingobacteriales > Sphingobacteriaceae > Mucilaginibacter > Mucilaginibacter sp. P2_A5. Next base: position 55,601 of record NZ_JBFUCY010000024.1, on the reverse strand, counting down.
AAAATGCGCAGCCGCAGGGCCTTGTATAAATAGGATTTAACGCACTCCGCCTGCCTTATTTTATCGCGGCGGTTCCACAGCTCAAAAAACACATCCTGGATACAATCCTTTACAAAATCGGGATTATCAATAAACCTGATGCCATACCGGTACATGGGGTTACTGAAAATACGCATCAGCTCCGCGTATGAACGCTCATTCCCCAGCCTGAAATCGCTCCAGAGCTGAAGAATGCTTTCATTGGATATGTAGGTGCTGTTTGGCAAGGTAAACTGGTTTATAATATTAAATAACCGCGATTATAAATTGGGGATACAACCGGGCAAACAAATCTAAAACATTAAATCACAAATACAATCGATTGCAATAATTATTTTGAGCTACTTTTTATCAATTGAATGCTTAATCGTTTTACCAACCTATTTAAATTATTTTTTACTCCACCGATTAAAAATATTATGGGAAACTATTATTTGGCAGCCTGCTGGCCGGCTTTGATATAAGCGGCAACATCAACCATTGGAGCAATCCAGATGTCTTTAATCCAGATGTCTTTTTGGTGTTGATTAAGGTAGTGCAGCAACTTACTGTGGGCATCCAGGCTAACGTTAAGATTATGCCCGCCCCCAACGCCATGAAACAAAAATACAAGCAGGGTATGCGATTGCATGGCCTGTTTAACCAGGTTGATCAAATAGTCAGCCGATTGCCCGTTAATCATGAAGCTATCAATGTTATCCAGGTTTACCTGTTTTAATGTCTGCAGTCCGGGTGCTACCCCGCGTGCGCCTGCAAAATCGTTTTTAAGGTAATCGTAAAAATATTTATCTCCTATTTTAAGATCACCACAAGGGAATGCAAAGGTACGCGTAGTTTTACCGTCAATCGCTTTAAGCAGGGTATTGGTAGTCTTTATCTCTTTAACGGCACGTTCAAGCGAATACTTACCCAGGTCAGTTTCGGCAGTTACAAAACTGCGGCCTGGCAAACTGCCATCGCAAGGGTGATAAAGGGAATGATTGCCCAGCTCATGACCACGGGCTGCCGCTTTTCGCCATTCCGCCATCCGGTTTACCACAACCGGCGACGAGCCGATGAGGTAAAATGTACCTTTCAACTTCAGCGAGTCGAGCGCGGGCAGTACGTTATCCAGGTCGACGTCAATCGCGTCATCATAGGTTAATACAACTGCGCACTGCTTATTATTCCACAGCGGCTTATCCTGCGACCTGGAAGTTAGCGCAAGCAGCAATAAAAAAAATATGATAACGTATTTAATGGGTGTCATTTATTGTTTCGTTTTTTTTGATCTGATTACTTAGCTGCGGGCTTATCAGTACGGAAAGGTGATGCAGGCAAGCCTTCTTTATTATACAGGTTGGCCCCATCGGGATTATCGGCCCATGCATACCTTACATATAAGGGTGTTGGTACCTGATCACTCCATACCAGCACTTTATCGCCCTTAATAACGGCGCTGGCCCAAACAAACTTCTTATCGGCGCCAGCTATCGCAAATTGGGATAGTTCATCCCCATTTTTTGCAACAAGCCCTGTCCCTACATTTTTAAAAGAGAGCTCAATTTTACTCCCATCTACCCTTGCCGATTGATATATTGGGCCTGACGGAATTACATTACCATCTCCATAAGCTACATTTTGGGCGGCTATGGCCAGGCGCTCACCTACCGCTTTTTTATTCAGGGGATGTATATCGTTCCATTCGCCGGCATCAAGGGTTACAGCCATGCCTGTGTTTGGTAAGGCAAGAGCTTCCAATTGCCCCTCCCGTAATTGAGCCCAATCACTTTCTGCCGGAGAATATTGCGCCTCGTTGAAATTAGGGAGTTGGGCATATACAAATGGAAGGTTGCCCTGGCGCCATTTATCGCGCCAGTCGGCAATAAGGGCCTTTAATAAAACGCCGTATGTACTTGCGCTACCAGCGTTACTTTCGCCCTGGTACCAGGCCAGGCCTTTGATGCTGTAGTTGATCACCGGCGCAACCATGGCATTATAAAGGCCGGTCGGCTCACTTTGGCCAACAAATTCGGCAACGGGCTTAACCGGCTCAAACACCTGCCCTACTTTATACTGCCAATCGCCGCGCAGGTCGATGGTATCTTTGGCTACACTCAAATAATAGGGTTTATCGGGCACAAAACCGCCTTTACCGTTGGTGTTTACCACCCGCACAACTATAACATTTTTGCCGGGCTTTAGTAAACCGGCGGGTACGTTATATCGCCGCGGCGGATACTGGTAAGTAATGTTTCCCACAAGCTTCCCATTAACATAAGTTTGATCGGCATCAATTATCCTCCCTAAAAACAATTTGGCTGCTTTGCCATCAAAAGATGCTGGCAGGTTCACCTCCTTGCGGAACCAAACTACACCGTTCAAGCCTTTAACGCCCTGATCGGCCCAATAACCGGGGAGCCAGTAATGGTGCCAGTTATGCGGGACATACGCAGTATCATACCATGGTTTAATTTCTGTTAAGCCTTTATCACCCCCATAAACAGCTGTATTAAGCGGACTATTAGGTGCCGAATGCTTTTTTGTAACGCTATCTATAAAAACTGCATCGTCAAATTGCTTTATCCTATTATTGTAGGGTTTAATATTTTCCAATCCATTTTTACTAATCCAGGCCTCAATGGGCGTGCCTCCTACGCTTGAGTTAATAATGCCTATCGGCACGTGGTATTTTTGATAAAGTTGTTTGGCAAAAAACCATGATGTTGCACCAAAACCCAGCACCGCTTCGGGATCGGCCTTTACCCATTTACCCGGTTGCAGATCGGTATGTTGTTTGGTTACGTCAGCGTCTGTCTTCACAAAAAAGTTCCTGATTTGGGGGTAGTTGGCAGAGGCAATCTCATCGGGATATTTTTCCTTTACCCGCTCCATTTGTAAAGCCATATTTGATTGGCCAGAGCAAAACCAAACATCGCCAACTAAAATATCGGTAATCGTAATATGGTTGTTGCCCTGTATATCCATTGTGTAGGGCCCGCCGGCGGGCATCGCCGGTAAAACCACTTTCCATGAGCCATTTTTATCAGTTACCGTACGGAAAACCTTATGCTGAAATTTAACGCTAATTTTTTCGCCTGCATCTGCCCATCCCCAGATATTTACATGCGTGTTACGCTGCAACACCATGCCGTTTGCAACCAGCTGCGGCAGCCGCACCAAAGCATAGGCGGGCAATATAAAACTGGCAAACAGCGCGATAAGCAATATCTTCACTGATTTCATAATTCACAGGAACTTTTAATTTGGTGGTTTACTTTTACGAAGTAACAAATAAAAAAAGATTTGCGCAATCGATTGCACAAATCTTTTTTTACACTATTGCTCGCAACAACCATGCTATTGACCCTGCGGTTGGTTGTCTTCGTACCCACCCATGACTTATCCAATTTCCCCGTCATCCTGAATGATAAAATCTCGCGAAATTCTAAAAGGGACGTGACGTATATCGCATGGCGGCCAAGACTCACCCGGCGAGGCTACGCCCCCCACCCTCTCTTCACCTGCGGTGTAAAGAGGGGCTTGAATGCTGAATATCAAAATGTTATAAAAAATCCAAGTAATAAAATTTCAAGCCCCTCTTTCCGGCGAAGCCGAAGAGAGGGTGGCGGGCGTAGCCTCGCCGGGTGAGTCTTAGCCAGCGTTCAAAGCCAATGTTTGTGTAAATACTAAATATGTCACGAGTAGAATCCCAGACTTACGAAGTTTTAAAAACTTCGTAAGTCTTTCGCCGATTTGTCTTTCGCTCAATGCATAAAATCAAACCAAAGCGTGCCGCTCATCTTCTCTCCGTCGGCATGATTGGTTTGACTTTGAGGCCCCATCACTTTTGCAGGCTGAAATTTGGTGCCTATGGGAGCAATGGCATTTAAAAAACCGATACTTCCTTCAGGAAAAGCAGGCTCCACATTATTATTGCTCAGCGCGTCTTTTTCCCTTGCCGGGTGCAGCATTTGCAGGTAAGTGTTTTTATCGGCAGAATAAACAGTGAACGGCGACTCCTTATTTTCGATAGTTACCCAGTTTACTTCGGCATGATAACCTTTAAATTCCGGATAGCCCCAGGTTTCGCCGGTAATGGTATTATTATAGGCTTTATGCCAAACGCCAAACTGCTGGCCTTTCAGCCGGTTTTTCCAAACCCGGTACGGGCCGCGGCCAAGCCATTTCATGCCGGTAATTTCTTCTTCGGGATAGTTGAAGGTGATGCCCATAAAATCGGCATCGCCCTGCTGCGTGTATTGATATTCCAGTTTAGCCGGCCGCCCGGAAGCGAAAGTCCATTTTACGTGTAATGAACCAGCGCCCTGGTAATCGGCTTCTACCACATATTTTCCGGCGTTGGCTTTGTGTGTAAACTGTTTTAGTTCGGTTTTAACACCTGCCAATACAGGCCCACCCGATAAAGAAATTGTGGCGGCCGGTTTCACTACTTTTTGGATGTACCCAGTAACTTTATCAAAATCGTAGCTAATGCCATCGCATTTGAAGGTTAATAATTTATCTGTTTCTGTTATTTTTATAGCTGATTTACCCGGCGAAGCTGGTATTTTACCGGCGATAGCTTTCGGTGTGCTAATAGCCCAGCTCCAGGTAAATATTTCTTTTTTGTCGGGCCCGTAAGCTGCCAGGTACAGCGCATCACTTTTTTTCCACGATGCTGGCAGCGCTAAGTTCAAAGTACCCTTTTCGCCCGGTTTAAGATTAATTGGTTTAAGTAAACCTGTTGCCGTTACTATAGCAGCCGTAGTTTTATTTTGTGCCGATGGGAACTTAACCAGTTTCCACTTAAAACTACATTGATTAAGGTTAGTGAACGAATAGCGATTTTCGACAGGTATTTTACCATCAAAGCCGGCATCAATAGGTTGCGGATTAATATAAACCGGCGACCAGATCTCCTTTATCGCATAAAAGCTCCCCTCTTTTTCGCGGTGCGGCCCAACAATGCCATCGGGGGCGTGATTACCGTCGGCATCATAGGTGTTGTTTTTATCGGTACGGATTATGGCCTCATCCAAAAACGCCCAGATAAAACCACCTGCGCCGTGCGGATGTTTTACCATTTGCATCCAAAAATCATCAAGCCCGGCTGCCGCGCCGCCATCATACAGGCCATGCATAAATTCCGTCGGGAAAAAAACTTCTTGACCGTTGGCCGCCGCGTTAACCATGTAATTGTAATCGGGGTAATGTTTGGTATCGGTGCCGTTAAACTTTTCCCAGGGATGAATTACCGTGCGTTTTTGCGGATCATATAAAGCGTATTCACCGTCAAGCCCACGGTTCCAGCCGCCTTCGTTTCCATTATCCCAAAACAGGATGGAGGGATGGTTTACATCACGCACTACCAGTTCTTTAACCAGCTTGCGGCCTACCACGGTATCGTATTTAGCCTGCCAGCCGGTAAGCTCATCCAATACATATATGCCTAACGAATCGCAAACATCCAAAAAATCACGGTCGGGCGGGTAGTGCGACATGCGGACAGCATTCATGTTCATTTCCTTCATCAGCTTTGCATCCATTAAGTGAACACTATGGCTCAGGGTGCGGCCGGTTTCGGGCCAAAAGCTGTGCCTGTCGCTGCCCTTCATCACAATTTTTGCACCGTTTACATACAAACCATCGCCGGTGCACACCTCCACTGTGCGGAAACCAAATTTTTGTTTAACCCGGTGTACAACGCCCTTTTTATTCTTTATGGTAACCACAACCTGGTATAAATTAGGAAACTCGGCACTCCATAATAAAGGTTTATCAAAATTGGATTTTAATTCGAGATGATCGCCCGCGGCATTTGCATTAACAGCAAAGGGCTTTCCTACATTTTGGTCGTTAAGTTTTTGTACCTGGGCTTCAATCAGTTCATCGCCTCTTACGTTTTGCGCGTATACATCCAACCGGAAAGATCCATCGGCCCTGGCGTTTACCGCCATCCTGTCTATAAAAATTCCAGGAACAATTTCCAGGTAAACAGGCCGGTAAATTCCGCCCAAAACCCAAAAATCGCTGTTCCGGCGTTCGGCATCATTAACTGATGGATTTGCCGATGTTTTATCAACCGTTACTTCGAGCAGGTTTTGGGCCTTTGGTTTTATTAAACCGGTTATATCGTACTTAAAGCAATAAAAACTGCCCTGGTGTACCGGGCCTGCCTGCTTGCCGTTAATCATAACTTTGGTATCCGTCATCGATCCTTCAAAAACGATATATACCTTTTTGCCGGCCAGGTTATCAGCAAAAAACTCATGTTTATACAGGCCCTGCTCGTTGCTTTTAACTTTGTCATGACCATAATTATAGCTACCGAAGCCCTGTAATTCCCAGTTTGACGGTACCGCTATTTTTGTCCATACACCGCTCTTTCTTCCGCCGGTGCAATAAAAATCCCAGGGTACGGTATGATCCTTATCCGTTCCCGACAGGTATTTAACAATGGTTTCCTGCGAAAACACATCGAAGCAAACGAGCATGAGCAGTAATGGCAGTAATATCTTTTTCATAGTTGGGTTTATAAAACTGGTAGCACAGGTTTAATCAGCAAACAAGGTTAATTACTCCTGAGCGATTTAAAAAGAATACGCGTAATTAAAAGTATGCAATCGTTCCCGGAAATTATTTCAGGAAATCTGAATGGCAAAGCTTGAACTACAAAAGAGTGGAAAAAATATTTTACAGAACAGGCCATCTTCAAAACCGGCAGCATTTTAAAATCTGCTGCAGGCCTGGTTTCTGATCTGGTATCGGTAAGTCTTGAGTTTAAATAAGGTAATCACCATCAAAATTAAAAGCCCGGTAAAGTTTTAAATTTTACCGGGCTTTGCTTATTTTGTCCGTCACTATGGAAAACACCGACGACCTTTTTGACAAACCGCTAAGCGACGATCCCGAAGAAAACCTGCGGATGGAAAACGAACTGCTCCGTTTAAAATTGCAGGCCGAATTGGGTGCCGATCCGCATATGATCAATCCTGTTGACCCGGAAATTGAAAATATTTTTTTGAAGAATATTTTTGATTTTGAACATAACTACGCCAACGCCAAACGGATTAAGGTTTACGATTTGCTGGGCCAGCCCGAATTTAAACCAGCGGATGGATTAAGTGAAGCGCAGGTAAACGAGGCCTTGCAGCAGATTACCGATTTATTATTCAGCAAAAATATTGTTGTCGATTTTTCTGACGATTTGGACAACCGCACCAAATATGTTTTCATTACCGAAGAGTTGTTTGATCACGAGACTGACGATTTCTCGATACCGGGTATGACCAGCCATTTTGATTACGAAGAGTTTCATCCCAACCATAAAGCTAACATTGAAAATAAAGCCCTGGATTTTTTATCGGGATGGTTTAAACAAGACTTTAACGAACGCAGTTGGGTGCTGGGCGACTCGTTTGTGGCCCCCGACAGGAAAACCTATACCAGGATTGAAATTGTACACCAGCTAAAAAACATTTTTAGCGCGTATACAGCCTTCAACAACGAAGAGTATTTTATTTACGACGTCGGCTTTCAGTTACAGCCCGGCTCAAATTCGGGCCTTGGCCATGCCGAGGGTTCGGTAAAATATGATGCTGTATTGGAAAACAATGAAACCATCCATTTTGAAGGGCCATTTAAATTATACTTTTCGGTGGAGGATAACTGGTGGAGCATTTTTCATATTGTATTCCCTGGGTTTAAATATCCGTGAAAATAAGTCCGAAGTCGTAAGTCCAAAGTCTGAAGTCGGAGCTATCTTTTGACTTACGACTTCGGACTTACTACTCGAGACTTACTTTCGCTCTCCGGCGTTGTAAAACACCAGGCGTTTAACTTAAACTGGCGATTGAATAAAATAAGCCTGCTCAACAGTCCGGCCTACCATTCAACTGATAGGATTTCCTCACTATCTATAAGCCATTGGTTAAACAACGCAAGGTTAATTTCCCGCCCAGATATGTCAAACTCCATGATGCTTTGCATACCTGTCCGTAAAGTTTTAGTCTTGGCTATTTTCAGTTTTAGCGGCTTCGCCTGGTCATATAAAGTACTTAACCTCCAATCTTTTTTAAATACCAACCGGTAATGGCGATGTTCGAATTTATTATCTAACCAAACCTGGATAAAATCGAGGGTATACAATATAAACATAGTGGCAATCAGCGAAATTCCGGCAAGAGCAAACTCGCCAATACCTAAAAGCATTCCCAATGCGGCCGAAATCCATATAGAAGCTGCCGTAGTAATCCCCGAAACAGAGGAATTGTTACGAAATATCACCCCAGCCCCTATAAAACCCACGCCTGTAATAATGTTGGCCGCTATCCGGTCGCGGTTGGTTTCTACCCCAAGCAGGTATGAGCATATGGTAAAAACAGTAGCGCCCAAACAGATCAGGGCCAGGGTTCTGAACCCCGCCGATTTGCCCCTGATCTCGCGTTCCAGGCCAAGAACACAACCGGTTACCACGGCAAGAAACAGTTTTAGTATTTCGTGGCCATATATGTTATGGTTGGGGTTAAGCAAAATGGTACTGTCGAAGTTCATGGGGACTTGATTAGCTGCATAAATTGCTATTAAAAGTAAATATTTAGCACATTAAACTTACTATAAATGCGTATGTATTTTCTATCGGGCTTTTTTGTTAACGCGATAGCATTCGGATTAATAAGTAATATATTTATTCCGCAATGAAAATGACCGAGGCACAATTCCAAAAATCAATTGAGACGGGCGAACTTCAGTTGAGCGCCTTTGGAAAATTTAACCATTGGAGCCCTATCTTCTTTCTTATGCTCGCTCCGATGGTTATATTGATCTCTATTGCGGTGAGTATAATAAGCCAACATTCATATCATTTTTCCGAACCTGAGTTGCAGATAATTATAATCCCCTCTGTTTTGAGTCTTTTAATTTATTTACTTCAAAAAAGGAGGTTGAAATTTAAGATGATAAAAACAACCTTATCCCAACCCGAAATATTAAAAATCATTAAACAGGTTAGTACAGACTTAAATTGGATTCCGGATACTCATTCAGCAAATACTTATATTGCTACTACAAACCCCGGCTTTTTTTCAGGGAGTTGGGGTGAACAAATAACTATTTTGTTTCATGGCAACCAAATTTTCGTAAACAGCGTGTGTAATCCCGAAGACAGACCATCTTTAGTTTCCTTTGGGCGTAACAGGAACAATATAGAAACGTTATTTACCCGCATTACCGAGACCAATCAAGTTTAAATTCGGATAAATTAGACGTTTAGAACAGTATACCCATACAATAATTTTGAATAATACGATGACACATCGCATAGGCACAAATATACGCAGCTACAAAAACCTCATCCACTAAACCAATTTAGCTATTATATTAGCGATCTCAAAACATACAACCTATTATGAAAACGGGCATTTATCATACAATCCTTTTAACAACTATTACGGTTGTAGCAATGGCAGCACCAAACCGGCAAGCTTTGGCGCAGGATAAAAAAACATCGGGCAACCCGGTTGTTGAGGGCTGGTATGCCGATCCGGAAGCTAAAATTTTTAATAAACAATATTGGCTATACCCAACTTACTCGGCCAAATACGATGAGCAGGTTTACATGGACGCCTTCTCTTCGCCCGACCTGGTACATTGGACCAAACACCCCCACATTGTTGATACCAGCGGTGTAAAATGGGTTCGCTGGGCACTTTGGGCGCCCGCGGTTACAGAAAAGGGTGGTAAATATTATATCTTCTTCGGAGCCAATGATATCCAGAACAATAACGAAAAAGGCGGCATCGGCGTAGCTGTAGCCGATAACCCGGCAGGCCCGTTTAAAGATTACTTAGGTAAGCCGCTGATTGACCAGATTATTAACAAAGCCCAGCCTATTGATCAGTTTGTTTTTAAGGATGATAACGGCCAATACTACATGATTTACGGCGGCTGGGGCCAATGTAATATTGTAAAGCTAAAAGACGATTTTACAGGCATAATACCCTTTGAAGATGGTGTTACCTACAGAAAAATAACCCCCAAGGGCTATGTAGAGGGCCCGGTAATGTTTAAACGCAAAGGCAAATACTATTTTATGTGGAGCGAAGGCGGCTGGACAGGCCCCGATTACCGGGTAGCTTATGCCGTTGGCGATACCCCATTCGGTCCGTTTAAACGGATAGCTACTATTTTAAAGCAGGATGCCAGTATTGCCACCGGCGCGGGCCACCATTCGGTTATTAACGTGCCAGGCACGGATGAATGGTACATTGTATACCACCGCCGACCATTGACCGAGACCGACGGCAACCACCGCGTAATGTGCATTGATAAAATGTACTTTGATAAAGATGGCATGATACAGCCGGTGAAGATTACCAATGAAGGCGTAGCGGCGAGGAAGGTAAAATGATTTGAAGATTTGAGAATTTGAAGATTTGAAAATGAAATTATCTGAACCGGAATTCATCGAATTAAAGAATTTTTAGAATTCTGTTAATTCAATAAATTCCGGTTCAGACGAAAATTACCTCAACTTACTCAAGGCTGCTTTCACCCTTGGGATCAATTGCTCAATGTCCTGTAAAGTACTTGCACCTACAGATGCACGGAACCAGTTAACCGAATCATCTGTTCCGAAGGCCGAGAATGGCACCAGGGCCACTTTAGCTTCTTTGATGAGGTAAAAGTTAATATCGGCCGAGTCCTTTAATACCTTACCATCGGGTGTGGTTTTGCCAGTATAATCAATTTTAAGGGTAAGGTATATGGCGCCCATTGGGGTTATCGAATCTACGCTGAACCCTTCGGCTTTCATAGCCTGGAAACCTTCATGCAGGGTTGTTAAGCTGGCACGGATTTTCCCCTTCAAATCATCCAGGTAAGCATCAACAGCGGCGGTATCGGCAATAAAATGAGCCATGGCAACCTGCTCGGCCTTTGGCGACCATGCCCCCATGTGGCCAACAATGGCTTTCATATTATCAATAATATTTGCCGGGCCAAAACCCCAGCCTACGCGTACGCCTGTTGAGGCAAAACATTTGGATGCGCCATCAACAAATACGGTATATGGCCTTAATTCGGGGCGTAAAGTAACCGGATCGTAATGTTTAAAATCGCCGAAGGTTAATTGAGAGTAAATTTGATCGTACAACAGGTACAAGGGTTTTTCGCCGGCTGCACGGCTTTTGTTTTCGGCAATTACCAGGTCGCAAATTTCTTCCAGGTCTTTTTTGTTAAACATGGTGCCTGTTGGGTTCAGTGGCGAGCAAAGCGCCAATAAAGTTGCGCCTTTTAAATGCGGTGCAATTTCATCTGCCGTAGGCATAAAATTATTTTCGGGCTTGGTTTCAACAATAATGGCTTCGGCACTGGTAAGGTCGCTGTAGTGGTTATTGTTCCATGAGGGTGCCGGGAAAACTACTTTATCGCCCGGATCAACCAGGGCCAAAAAGGTTGAATAGATCAACGGGCGCGACCCGCCCGAAATCAGGATCTCGTTAGCTTTATAGTTTAAACCCATCCGGTTGCTTAAAAACACCGATACACTTTCGCGCAGGTTAAGCATGCCGTCAGCCGGCGGATAATTGGTTTGGTTGTGGTTATAAGCATCAACAATGCCATCCTTAAGGTCGGCAGGAATTGGATAAATATTGGAGTCGAAATCGCCGATAGTTAGGTTGGCAATATTTTGCCCCTGGCGTTTTAATTCATTTATCTCGCCCGCAATCTTAATGATCTCCGAGCCACGTAAATTTTGAGCTAATTTAGAAACACTCATGTTGTGAATTTTATGAGCGGCAAATATAGGGGGAAAAAGGTGAAAGGCTAAAGGTTAAAGGCGAAAGGTGAAAAAAGTGAAAGTCAGAAGGCAAAAGGTGGTTATTAGGGGATCAGGCTAAAATTGGCTTAAAACAAAAAAGCGAAAAGCCAATCCAACCAGATCACTTTTCGCTTTTATATATGGGCAAAAAACCTTTTACCTTTCGCCTTTATCCTTTTACCTTCTATAAATATGCTTTCCTCAGCCTGATAATATGCATCCAGTGCATTAATTTCATTACGGGGTAAACAGGGTCAATCTCGAACCATTTGGCGCCGAAGTTGGCACGGTTGGGGCGTTTGTGGTGATTATTCTGGAATAATTCGCCAAGCATTAAAAAATCAAACGGGGTGGTGTTTTTTGATTTGTCGCCGTTATCAAAATTGGCATAACCATATTTATGACCGCACCAGTTAACAATAGCACCATGGATAGGGCCCATTAAAAAGTGTACGGGGATTAACAGGTAAAACCACGGCGAAGTAGCAAACACAACGTAAAAAGCAATATATAAAACACCAAATGCTATACGCGATACCATAGACGAGCCAATGTAATCAACCGTACGCCATTCGGGAATATTTCCCTTAAAGCGTTCTTCAGGATCTTTCAGCCTTTTTTCGTGCATGCGGTAACTTTTGGCGGTATACACCATCATCTGGAAAACATCCCTGAAAAAATGTGGCGAATGCGGGTCCTTTTCCGTATCGCTATACGCGTGGTGCTCACGGTGCATAATTGCATAGGCACGCGGGTTTAAAAACGATGAACCCTGACAAATAAATGTCAGCAGATAAAATGTTCCCTCAAAAAATTTATTGGTAGTGAACATTTTATGAGATGCATACCTGTGTAAAAAGAACGTTTGGAAAAAGAGCGACAGGAACCAGTGCCCGATGAAGAATATTATTATTATCACTGAATTAGAATAGTTAGAATAATGAACTGTTATTTATAATCTTTCCAAAGATACGATTAAAACGCATAAAAAGTTTTAACCAATTTTTTTTTGAACCTATTTTATTTCCAAAAAAGGCCCTCCATATATACATAAACAGCCTTTTGGGGTAAAATATTTATTTTGTTTAATTACTGTAATTCAAATTGTTGGGCCAGTAACCGGTACGATTGCAGCCTGTCGTCAAAATCTTCGCAGATGGTAACGGCCATAATTTCATCAACATCGTAATCGTTGGCCAGCCAGGTTAGCTTTAGTTTAATTTGGGATGGGGTGCCGGTAATTACCCGGTAACGGTTGTGGCGGATGCGTTCCTGGTCATGCGCGGTGTAAACTTCGTTCTTTACATCATCATAACTTAAAGGGATTATCGGTCCGCCTTTTTCAAACTGCAAAAAGCGATGGTCCATTACCGCCTGGTGCTGTTTTATCTTTTCTTCATCCTCGCTGCAAAAAACAAAAACGGCCACATTAACTTCGGGCCGGGCAAGGTCGTCCGAAGGCTGAAAACGCTCACGGTACAGCTTCACGTTTTGCGGGCCGCCGTTTGGATTTATAAAATGGGCAAACGAAAAACCCATACCAAAATGCGCCGCAAATAAGCCGCTTTGCCCACTCGAGCTGAGCAGCCACTGCGCCGGAACCGTTTTAACCTGTGGAATAGCCCGTATTTTGGCCATTATGGTACCGGGCTCGTAAGTATCATGAAAATAGTTGTTTAAATCGGTAAGCTGCTCCACAAAATCCTGCTCTTTAAATTGGTTTGATGGGTTTAGCACCGATGCCGTAATCCTGTCTGTACCCGGCGCGCGGCCCATGCCCAGATCTATACGGCCGGGAAATAATGCTTCCAGCATCCGGAAGTTTTCGGCAACTTTTAATGTACTGTGGTTGGGCATCATGATGCCGCCCGAGCCAATGCGCATATTTTGCGTTTGACCGGCCAGGTGGGCTATCAATATTTCCGGGGTCGAACCTGCCAAAATACCGGTGTTATGGTGTTCGGCTACCCAATAACGGGTGTAGCCTAACTGATCGGTAAGTTTGGCCAACGCTATAGTTTCCTGTACGGCAAGCTCGGCAGTTGCACCTTTCCTGATAGGCGACTGATCGAGCACACTCAGGCGAATTTTTTTTGTATCCATAGTTATATCAGCACAAAAATAAACATAGCGTTGCCGCCGGAATAATGGTTTAGGTTTTATGGCTTTGGGATTACTTTTGTTAAATGCTATATGTATTGTAACAAATTTATTACATGCATTGCTTAAAGTCCGGGCCGGTTGGAACATTCCATACCATAGCTTTTGGTATTTCATGCTTTGGTACGTCGCTATCCGGCAATAGGCTAAATATTGCTCCAGGCGCTGGGTTAATGCGTTTATCCCGGATAAAAACTATCTTCACCAGTTAAACCGTCATTATCACGGTTTAATTTATCAGGGCATAAAATATTTTAGTAAAATACCGTTTTTGGGGGTATAACCTTTTAATTTAAGGTTCCGTATAAAGCATATCGATTTTAAGCGTATTATGACAATTAACACAAAATCCGTTAGTGTATTATTGGTTGATGATGATGAGATAAATAACTTCATCTCCATTAAATTGATAAAGAAAGCTTTATTAAACACAGAGATCATGGCCTGTTTGAACGGTAAATTTGCTATCGAGCAATTATCCGAAATTCAACAAAAGGACCCGGCTAAACTGCCCGATTATATTTTGCTGGATATTAACATGCCCATTATGAATGGTTGGGAGTTTTTGGACGAGTACAAACGTTTAAACCTCGATCCGCTGGGCAAAAGCAAAATTTTTATTATTTCGTCATCAGTATTCAGCAACGATATTAACAAAGCGCGCTCATACCCGCTGGTAAAAGATTTTATCAGCAAACCATTAAACGTCGAAAAAATTAAAGAGCTTTTTGAAGTTCAACCACAAGACTAAGCCGGCGTTACCTTAAAGTGCTCGCCGCCATCATCAGTGCTTACATTGCCAATGGCAAATGTTTTGGCATGATAAAACAGGCAGGTCCATCCTTCTTCGGATGCTAACTTTCCATATTCCTGGCGCAATTCCATCGCTTTGCGCCCATCCATATCATATTTAGCTATAAATTTTCGTATCAGTTGCTCCGGTTCGGGTAGTTCGTCGCCGCCAAACAACACTTTTGTACCTTCTATATCAATCCAGAATACCTGGTGATAAGGACAATGCCCGCCCGATAATTCATAACGGATACCTGGAATAATTTCGCCGCTGCCTTCAACAAACGCAATATCAACGCCTTGCAGGGCTTCAAATATCTCTTTATGGTATGATGATGATTTGCCGGTAATACCAAATTCCCATTCCCCTTTTTGTATCACGTGTTTGGCTTGCGGAAAACTGGGCTCCAGCTTGCCGTTGCGCTCAACCACCAAACCACCCGAATGGTCATAATGCAGGTGCGACATGAGCACCAGTGTTACATCATCCGGATCGAACCCCGCGTTACGGATATTCTGGTGCAGCAGCAATTCATCGCGGGTATCTTTAAAACCAAGGCCGGTATCCAGCACAATAAGGTCATGAGTGGTTTTTATCAGGAAAGGGTTTACATGGATAAACAATGAACCCGGCCGGTCCCTGAAATTGTCGGTTTCTGGATTAAAAGGGATAAATTTTTTAGTCGAATCAACTGAATATGAGCCTTCTCCTAACGCGAAAATTTCCATAGCTGCGATGTATCAGATTTTGAATGTAACTTTGGCCGTTTAAATACCAAAAAAATTATATTTACTGTTATAAAAGCTACAAAGATATGAATAAACGTTGGGCGATAAGGGATAATGCCGATGAGGATTTGGTACTCAAATTATCTGCCGAACTGAATATTGATACCGTTTTAAGCAGCCTGCTGGTACACAGGGGCATAAGTGATTACGAGGGTGCCCGGTACTTTTTCAGGCCCGATCAGCGCCACCTGCACGATCCTTTTTTGATGAAGGATATGGAGGAAGCCGTTATACGTATTGAAACCGCCATTGCCGCCGGCGAAAAGATCCTGGTTTATGGCGATTACGATGTGGATGGTACTACCGCGGTTGCCACTGTTTACAGCTTTTTTAGCAAGCAGTATAAAAACATGGAATATTATATTCCGGATAGGTATAAAGAGGGTTATGGCATATCAACCCAGGGGATTGATTATGCCGCACAAAATGGCTTTAGTCTTATTATTGCGCTTGATTGTGGCATTAAATCGGTAGATAAAATTGATTACGCCAATACCCTGGGGATAGATTTTATTATTTGCGATCACCACCTGCCGGGAGCACATTTACCCGCAGCCGTAGCGGTGCTTGATCCCAAACGTGCCGATTGCGAATACCCTTATAAAGAATTATCGGGCTGTGGTATTGGCTTTAAGCTGATACAGGCTTATGCCGAAAAAAACGGGATCCAGTTTGAAGCGGTAGCCCAATATCTTGACCTGGCCTGCATCAGCATCTCCTGCGATATTGTACATATTACCGGCGAGAACCGGGTGCTGGCACACTTTGGCCTGCAAAAAATAAATACCGACCCGTGCATCGGTGTAAAAACGCTCATTGAAGTTGCCGGCAAAACACCCGGAAACTTAACTATATCCGACGTAGTATTCCTGATAGGCCCACGGATAAACGCCGCGGGGCGTATTGACGATGCCAAACACGCCGTTGAATTACTGATAGCCTGTGATGAAAACGTGGCCAGGGCAAAAGGCCTCATGATAAACACCCGCAATACCGAGCGCAAAGGGCACGACCTAACAATTACCGACCAGGCGCTTGACATGATAGATGGCGATGCTGTGCTGATAGGCCGAAAATCAACCGTGGTATTTAACAAGGATTGGCACAAAGGGGTTATCGGCATTGTGGCGTCGCGCCTTACCGAAAAATATTACCGCCCTACCATTGTGCTTACCCAGTCAAACGGGCATGTGGCGGGCTCGGCACGTTCCGTTTTGGGGTTTGATCTTTACGAGGCGCTTTGCGAGTGCAAGGATCTGCTCATCCAGTTTGGCGGCCACAAGTATGCGGCCGGGCTAACCATGTACCCCGAAAACATAGAAGCTTTTAAAACCAGGTTTGAAGAAGTGGTGAGCGCTACCATATTGCCGGAACAATTGATTCAGCAGATACAAATTGATGCCGAATTACGTTTAAGCCAGATAGAACCGAAGTTTTTTAGGATACTGAACCAGTTTGCGCCTTTCGGGCCCGAAAATATGGCGCCGGTTTTCATAAGTAAAAATGTGTATGTTAGCGGTAATGCAGGCCTGGTAGGCCAGGCCCACATAAAAATGGCCGTAACACAGGAAGGCTCGCCGGCGTTTGATTGTATCGCCTTTAACCACGGCGAATACCTGCCGCAGCTAAAACCAGGCGTACCGTTTGATATTTGTTACAGCATTGAAGAAAACATTTGGCGCGAGAGAAGAACGATACAGTTGAATATAAAGGGGATCAGATTTTAAGTCAAAATTAAAAAGTCAAAAGTCAAAATTTTGGCTGGGGATTGGCTTGGGGCTGGAATTTTAATCTTGCGAAATTTTAAAGGGGGGAAATGACATTCAAAATAAAAGACTGTCATCCTGAGGAACGAAGGATCTATTCGCGAACTTTTCTATCGGTCATGCACAACTGATAAATCCTTCGTTCCTCAGGATGACAAGTTTAAAAACAGAAGTCATCCCGAACTTGTTTCGGGATCCCACAGGGCAGGTGACCCGCATGAAGTACACTTAGCATGTGGGGTGCCGAAACAAGTTCGGCATGACATAAGGAAAGTCAAAATTAAAAAGTCAAAAGTCAAAAATTTGGCTGGAGAAATATAGATATAAGTTGAAAGCAAAGGCAAAGCGACAGGTTTTTACTTTTGAATTTTGACTTTTGAATTTACAAAATGATACTACGAGCAGAAAATTTAGTAAAAAAGTACAAGCAGCGCACCGTTGTTAACGATGTATCGTTTGATGTGGCGCAGGGCGAAATTGTGGGTTTGCTGGGGCCGAATGGAGCAGGTAAAACCACTTCGTTTTACATGATAGTTGGGTTGATAAAGCCCAACGAAGGCACTATTTTTCTGGATGATAAAGATATTACCCAGGACCCTATGTACCGTCGCGCGCAAAAAGGTATTGGCTACCTTGCACAGGAAGCATCGGTGTTTCGCAAGCTATCGGTTGAGGATAATATCAAGGCCGTGCTTGAAATGGGCGGCATGTCAAAAGACAGGCAAAAAGACAAGCTGGAAGAATTGATTGATGAGTTTAGCCTGCATAAAGTTCGCAAAAACCGGGGCGACCTGCTCTCCGGCGGCGAGCGCCGCCGTACCGAAATTGCCCGTGCCCTTGCTGCCGAGCCCAATTTTATTTTGCTGGATGAGCCCTTTGCCGGGGTTGACCCTATAGCGGTTGAAGAGATCCAGGCGATGGTGGCCAAGCTAAGGCACCGCAACATCGGCATCCTGATAACCGACCACAACGTACAGGAAACCCTCTCTATTACCGACCGCGCTTACCTGCTTTTTGAAGGTAAAATATTAGAATCGGGCGTGCCCGAGGTATTGGCCGAAAATGAGATGGTGCGAAAAGTATATTTAGGTGCTAACTTTGTATTGAAGAGAAAAGTATTCCCCCAATAATAAGCCCGCTGTATGACAATTTTTAACTCCGTATTTACATGGTTCATGAAAAAGCGCATCCACCAGATTGAGCTTTTTATGAAATACCCCAACGAAGTACAGGAGGAATGGTTTGAGCAGCTGATATCCATGGCCGAGAGCACCGAGTGGGGCCGCAAGTATCAGTATAAAAGCATCGAAAACCTTACCCAGTTTAAGGAGCGGGTTCCCATCCAAAATTACGATACGCTGAAGCCTTATATAGAGCGCATGCTCAAAGGCGAAAAAAATGTGTTATGGCCGTCAGAAATCCGCTGGTTTGCCAAATCATCGGGCACTACTAATGACAGGAGCAAGTTTATCCCGGTAAGCGAGGAAGCGCTGGAAGAATGCCACTTTAAGGGCGGCAAGGATGTGCTTACCATTTATTTTAATAACCAGCCCAATGCCCGCATGTTTACAGGTAAGGTGCTTACGCTTGGCGGCAGCCACCAGGTAAGTACCATAAACCCGGATGCTTCTTTTGGCGATCTGTCGGCAGTGATTATGAAAAACCTGCCTCTTTGGGCCGAGCTTCACCGCACACCGCAACTGGAAATTGCCCTGCTGGATAACTTTGAAGAAAAATTAGAGAAAATAGCCCAGGCCACCAAGGATGTAAACGTAACCAGTATTGGCGGCGTACCTACCTGGAACCTGGTGTTGTTTAAACGCATATTAGAAATAACCGGCAAAAAAAACATGCTGGAAGTTTGGCCCAACCTGGAAATGTATTTTCACGGCGCGGTTAACTTTGGCCCCTATCGCGACCAGTTTAAAGCGCTAATTCCCAGCGACGATATGTACTACCTGGAAAATTACAATGCATCCGAAGGTTTCTTCGGCATACAGGATACCAGGGAACCGGGCGATATGCTGCTGATGCTGGATTATGGCATTTTTTACGAGTTTTTACCGCTGGAAAACCTACACGACGAAAACCCTGAAACGCTTACGCTGGATGAGGTGGAACTGGATAAAAACTACGCGCTCATCATTAGCACCAATGCCGGGCTTTGGCGGTATATGATAGGCGATACCATTAAGTTTACATCGTTAAGCCCTTTCCGTATCCGGGTAACCGGCCGTACCAAACATTTTATCAATGCCTTTGGCGAAGAAGTGATTATTGACAATGCCGAGCAAGCATTAGAAGAAGCCTGCCAACAAACCGGCGCCGTCATTCGCGAGTATACCGCCGCACCTGTTTATTTTAACGGTAAAGATTGTGGCACCCATGAATGGATAATTGAATTTGAAAAGAAACCCAGCGAGTTTGAACGTTTTGTGGATATTCTTGACGAAACCCTGCGCCGCATCAATTCTGATTACGATGCCAAACGTTTTAAAGACATGGCCCTGCGCCGCCCCATAGTGCGCCGCGCTCCCGATGGTACTTTTTTTAACTGGATGAAAGAAAAAGGCAAATTAGGCGGTCAGCACAAAGTGCCCCGCCTGGCCAACAACCGGGAGTATGTGGATGCTATTTTGAAGGTGATGGAGCTGGTGGTTGAATAGAGTCAAGAAGTTAGAATCAAGAGTTAAGACAAAAAAATAAAGACTGAATCTCCCGCGAGGTTAGCGCAGCGTAACTCGTGGGTAAAACTGGTTGAAGCCTTTGGCTTCAGTTCAGCTGAAAGCTGAAACCATGTTTAGCCACGAGTTGGAAACCTCGTGGCAGATAGAAGTTTTACCCCTGGTGCCCGTGCCGCGTGGCTTTGTCTGCTATGACCCATAAACATGTTACATTTTAATAAAATTTTATGCTATTGTACTTATCTTTCATGAATGTTAGCCACTAACGACGCATCAATAGCAAGTTTGATAAAATATTTTAGCAACTACTTTCCACTTAATAGTAAGGAATGTGATGAATTGAAATCGCGGTTCACCGAACGTAAGGTTAAACGTCGTCAATTCATTTTGCAGCAGGGTGATGTGTGCAGTCACTTTACATTCGTTGTTTCCGGCTGCCTGAAAATGTATGCTGCAGACAAAGACGGTAAAGAACATAATATTGAGTTTGCAGTGGAGAATGATTGGATTATTGATTTGAGTAGCTTCTATTCTGAAAAGTCAAGTCAGTTGTACATAGAAGCCATCGAACCAACGATTGTGTTGCAGATTAAGCATGATGATCTTTTACATTTATATACCAGCTATCACAAATTCGACCGCAACTTTCGAATCATCATAGAGAAAAAATACATTGAGCTACAAAACAGGGTACTTCAAAACATAAGCTCGACGGCTGAAGAACGATACGAATTTTTCCTAAAGCAATATCCCAACCTTTCTAACCGCCTGCCCAATACACAAATCGCCTCTTACCTGGGCATTACTCCTGAATTTCTAAGCACAATCCGCAAAAACCTTGCTTATAAAAGCTGACCCTTAAACTATCTTAAGGGTATTTCTTAAAGTTGTTTATTGGTTAAAAAGGCCCCGAATGGTCACCTTTGTCCTGTTTTAACAGATAGTCCAATTATAACAATATATTCAAACATGGCAATCGAAAATAATAAAGCCGCTATGCATCGTTTTGTAGAGTTCATCAATTCCGCCAATGAAGCAATGGCTGAAGAGCTAATTTCCGCTGATGCCGTATTTTACGTACCGGGACGCCCTACCCCCATGCGTGGGCCCGCAGGCTACTTAGAAATTGTAAATATGATGCGTTCGGGCTTCCCGGATATTCAATGGACACTGGACGGCATGATAGCCGAAAACGACCAGGTGGCGGCTCGTTATACAATGCGCGGAACACATCAGGGCACTTTTTTTGGTGTACCTGCCACCGGCAAATTAATTGAAGTAGGTGCTATCAATTTCTACCGTTTTTCGGGCAGCCAAATAATTGAAGAATTCGGCCAGCCCGATCTCCTGGACCTACTTCAGCAAATTGGCGCTGTATCTTGAATCTCCCACGAGGTTAGCATAGCGTAACTCCTGGGTAAAACGGGTTGAAGCCTTTGGCTTCAATTCAGCTGAAAGCTGAAACCGTGTTTGGCCACGAGTTGGAACCTCGCGGCAGCCGGGAAATTCTCTTTATTCCAATTTTAATTTCAGCAGGTTTATATCATCCCAAACAATCCAGTGCGGGTTTAAAAAACTGCCGCCATATTTCAGGTAAAATTGTTGATATGGGTTTTCCGGGGCTATGCCCACACACAAACTTTTGGCATTAAGGTTCATAGCCCAACTTATGGCCTCCTTTAAAAGTGCTGTACCAATCCAACCGCGTTGATGTTCTCTCAATACATAAAACGATTGAATTTCGGCATCCTTATCATAGCGGCTTGTAAGATGCACCGCCAAATAGCCTATCATCCTGTCCTGGTCAATAGCCTTTAATATAATCCTTTGCGGCCTGGCGCTGGCGGGCGACTGTTTTGCAAAATAAGTTTTCCACCGGTAAGCTCTTGTTTCAAAGTCGATATCGTGCGGCTCCATCAATTCGGGAAACGATTGTAATTTACTTGCAATCTCCACATGGGTTATCGCCTCAATATCTGCCACTGTAGCTACCTGGATCTCCATCGCGATTGATTATTGGCAAGCCTCCCAAATCTTCACAGCTTCCACAGCTTCCTTCACATCATGTACCCGCAAAATATTGGCGCCTTTACTTAGAGCGATGGTATTTAAAACAGTTGTACCGTTAAGTGCATCGGCAGCGGTACTCCCCAATAATCCGTGCACCATTTTTTTGCGGGAGATCCCTGTCAGCAACGGCAGCTCCAAAATATCAAAATCCTGCATCCGCTTCATCAGTGCATAATTATGTTGCTGGTTTTTAGCAAAACCGAAACCGGGGTCGATGATCACATCATGTACGCCCAGTTGTTTTAGTTGCTGATACTTACTTACAAAATAATCCAATACTTCGTTAAAAACATCATCGTACTGCGCCATTTGCACCATAGTTTGCGGTGTACCTTTCATGTGCATTAAAATATAGGGAACCTGCAGCCGGGCCACCGTAGCAAACATACCAGCATCCAATGTTCCGCCCGATATATCATTAATCATATGCGCACCGGCTTTAACTGCCGCTTCGGCAACCCGCGCGCGGAAAGTATCGACCGATAAAACAGCATCGGGGAAAGTAGCTACAATTACCTCAACAACTGGCAACAGCCTGTCGGTTTCTTCTTCAACAGTAATATCTTTGGCGCCCGGGCGGGAAGAATAAGCCCCGATATCTAAAAACGCAGCGCCATCTGCCAGCATCTTTTCGGCCTGTTGCAAGGCCTCATCAACAGATGGCTTGCGGCTGCCGGCATAAAAAGAATCGGGCGTAATGTTGATAATGCCCATTACCTTCGGCGTAGCCAGGCTGATAAGTTTCCCTCCTGCATTCAGGGTTATCTTTTTACGAAAAAATGTATCTTTAGCCACTTTGTTTGTTGTAATATTGACAGGGGTTAATGTGGTAAAGTTAATAACTTTATAGCGGTAGCATATCCCCGTAATTACAACGCCCCAACTTTAAAATATTCAGACCATTGGCTAACACATCAGCAGAATACGACGCGGTAATAAACAATTGTAAGGGCCTTTTCATGAAAAAGACCCGCGACTATGGTACCGCCTGGCGCATCCTTCGTTTGCAATCTATCACCGATCAAATTTTTATTAAAGCGCAACGCATCCGCACACTCGAAGAAAAAAAGATTTCGAAAGTGGGCGACGATATTACCGGCGAATACATTGGTATTGTAAACTACTGCGTTATAGCCATGATGCAGCTGGACAGCTCGCCCGAAACACCGCAGGAACTGGCAGTTGACCATGTTGAACGCATGTTTGACGACAGGGTGCTGGAAACCAAAGAGCTCATGTTTGCCAAAAACCACGACTACGGCGAGGCCTGGCGCGATATGCGCATCAGCTCATTAACCGACCTGATACTCATGAAGCTGCTGCGTGTAAAACAAATTGAAGATAACCAAGGCCTTACCGAAGCATCTGAAGGGGTAAAAGCCAATTACCAGGACATGCTGAACTACTCGGTATTTGCCCTTATAAAACTTGGAGTAAAATGAAGAACGCTTTGATTTGGTTTTGCAGGATAGCGGTAGGCCTGCTGTTTATATTTTCGGGGCTGATAAAAGCCAATGATCCGCTGGGCTTTTCTTATAAACTGGTGGAGTATTTCGAGGTGTTCCATATCACATTCCTGAACGATCTGTCGTTAACCACAGCTATTTTGCTTTGCGCCCTGGAAATGATCCTGGGTTTTGCCCTGCTTATTGGCGTACGGCCAGTAAAAGTAGCCTGGGGCTTATTGCTGCTCATTATCTTTTTCGGCTTTTTAACTTTCTACTCGGCCTTTTTTAAAGTGGTACAAACCTGCGGCTGCTTTGGCGATGCTATACCACTTACCCCTTGGCAATCGTTTAGCAAGGATATGGTTTTACTGGTTTTAGTCGCGGTAATATTTGTAAACCGGGCTAAAATAAAACCCTTGTTTAGCGCAAAGGCCGGCGACAAATGGCTTATCGGCGCTGCCCTTGTATCGGTGGGATTTGGCCTGTATACCTATAACTTTTTGCCGGTGATTGACTTTTTACCATATAAAATAGGCGCCAATATTTCGGCCGAAATGGATACCCCGCCCAATGCGCCTAAAGATGTTTTCGTGCTTACTTATAAATTAAAAAATAAGAAGACCAAGGAAACCAAGGTAATGACCGACAAGGAATACCTGAGCTCCGGCATCTGGAAAGATGCCAATTGGGAAACCGATGGAGATCCGGAAAACCGCCTGGTAACAAAAGGCTACGAGCCGCCAATCCGCGACCTGTCTATCCAGGATGCCCAACGTAATGATTTTACTAAAGAGCTGTTGGCAAGCCCTTTTTACAGCATCATCATTGTAGCTTATGATCTGGATAAAACCAACGACGATGCTATAAACAAACTAAATGCCCTTGCTATCAACGCCACCCAAAACTTTAATATCCGCACCATGCTGCTTACCGCAAATTCGCCGCAAAGCGCGCAGGCGTTCGTAAAAAAGCACCGGATGATCAGCGAGGTATTTTATGCCGATGGCGTACCGCTTAAAACCATGATCCGCTCCAACCCGGGGGTAATCCTGCTGAAGAATGGTGTCGTAGTTAATAAATGGCATTTCCATTCGGTCCCTAAATATGACGACCTGGCGAAAACCTATTTTCAAAAACAATAACGATGATCAGCTACCTCATCCGCAAATTATTTTACGGGCTGGCAGTAATGCTGGGGGTGGTGCTGGTAGTTTTCTTTTTGTTTAATATTTTACCGGTTGACCCCGCCCGCATGACGCAGGGGCAGCGCGCCGACGTGCAATCGTTACAGGCCGTACGCAAGGAATTTGGGTTGGATAAGCCCAAGCCGGTACAATTTCTTTACTACATCAATGATCTTTCGCCCGTAGGCATCCACCTGAATACCGCCGAAGAACAGCAACGTTATCATTACGTAAAACTATTTACTGTAAGCGAAGCTAAAGTGCTTGGGCTAAAATGGCCTTACCTGCGCCGCTCCTACCAAACCCATAAGGATGTGGCAAGTTTGCTGTTGGAAGTTATTCCTAACACTATGGTATTGGCCACTACAGCCATGATCTTTGCCATTGTTATCGGCGTATTTTTAGGTGTACTAAGCGCCGTACATAAAGATACCTGGATTGATAAGCTGGCAATAGGCTTTTCTACGCTGGGCATCTCCGCGCCGGCTTTTTTTGCGGGTATCATCATCGCCTGGATATTTGGTTTTGAATTGAGTAAATACACCGGCCTCAACATGTCGGGCAGTTTGTTTAGTTACGATCCCTTCCGGGGCGAGGTGATGACGCTTAAAAACCTGGTGCTGCCGATGATCACCCTCGGCTTGCGTCCGCTGGCCATTATTGTACAGCTTACCCGCAATGCCATGCTTGATGTTTTGGGGCAGGATTATATCCGCACAGCCAAAGCCAAGGGATTAAGCAACAATACCATCATTTATAAGCACGCGCTAAAAAACGCGCTTAACCCGGTAATAACCGCCATTGCCAACTGGTTTGCATCGCTGCTGGCCGGTTCATTTTTTGTGGAATACATTTTTGGCTACAACGGCCTGGGCAAGGCCACGGTTGATGCCCTGGAAATGTCGGATTTTCCGGTGGTGATGGGTTCAATACTCTTTATTGCCTTTATATTTGTAGTGATCAGTATCCTGGTAGATATAATTTACGTTTGGATAGATCCGCGGGTAAAATTAAGCTGAGGTAGTGTGGCTTAATTGACTTAATAGCGTAGGCCTATGTGCGAATCCCCTCTTGAGAGGGGTGGAGGGGTGTGTTGTACGACTCAAAAGAACGCCGGCTAACACACCCCTGCCACTGCTCGGCCAAACGCGCCCCCTCTCAAGAGGGGATTTATAAGTTCTGGTATTCATTGAAAAATGGACGTCAATTAGTAAGATATTATTATGAAGTATTTTTTAGTCGGGTTTATGGGTTGTGGCAAAACCACCTGGGGGCGTAAGCTGGCTGCTAAATTAGGTTACGAATTTATTGATCTTGACCACGCGCTGGAAGCCAATGTGGGCATGAGCATAGCCGAATATTTTTCAAGTTTTGGTGAAGATGCCTTCCGCAGGATGGAATCAGATCTGCTGAAGCAAACGGAATATCCCGAAAACGTGGTGGTATCAACCGGAGGAGGCCTGCCCTGCTTTTTTGATAATATGGACTGGATGAATGCCAACGGCAAAACCCTGTACGTAAAACTATCGCCCAAAACACTGGCCGACAGGCTGGAAAACAGTAAAACGGTTCGCCCGGTACTGCAAGGCAAAAAAGGCGACGACCTGATTGAATTTATTACCGGCAAACTGGCCGAGCGCGAAGGGTTTTATTTGAAAGCACACCACCATGTAGATGGAATTGACATGTCGGTAGAGAAGCTGGAAGGCGCTTTGGGTGAAGTGGTGTAGATGGGAAGTTGAAACGTTGAAGAGGTCTTAATAAAAGATATTTGTGATTTCGAATAATTAAATACACAAATTCTGAAGGGTAAATGACACTGAAAATAAAAGACTGTCATCCTGACGAAGGAAGGATCTGTCCGCTATGCCTCGCCGAAATGTATGGTCAGTAGAAAAGTTCGCAGATGCTTCGTACCTCAGCATGACAAACTTTAAGGGACATTACTTACCCTTCAGAATCGGCGTTTTTTACGACTCCCGACAACAGGGTTAGAATTTTATCACACCAATAAATTTATCACCATGGAAAACCGCGTTGAAGTAAGGCATCTTTTTAAACCATTGGATGGAAAACTGATGGAATTGCTGGAGTCATTAACCCCGGCAGATTGGGATAAGCAAACCGTGGCCAAAGCCTGGAAAGTGAAGGATGTGGTATCGCACCTGCTGGATGGTAACATCCGCGCCTTATCCATTCAGCGCGATAAATATTTTGGCGACCTGGCGCCTGCCAACAATAGCTATCATGACCTGGTTGACTGGCTAAATAAACTCAATGCCGATTGGGTGAACGCTACCAAAAGAATAAGCCCCGATATATTGCTCCTGCTGCATAAAACAACCGGGCGGTTGGCATCTGCCTATTATGAATCGTTGAACCCTAATGACACCGCCATATTTTCCGTTGGCTGGGCGGGCGAACAGGAAAGCCTTAACTGGATGCACCTTGCCCGCGAGTACACCGAAAAATGGCATCACCAGCAGCAGATAAGGGAAGCAACCGGCCGGGATGGCATCATGACGCGAGAGCTTTTTTATCCTTTTATCGATACTTTTTTTAAAGGATTGCCCCATACTTTTAAAAATACGGGTGCCCCGGTAAATACCCTTATAAAAATCACTATCACATCCGGAATTGGCGGTAACTGGTACCTTAAGAAAATAAAAGATGGCTGGCATTTATCAAAAGAAACCGATAACGACAACTTTGCTGCCACGGTAAAGATCCCACCTGATATTGCATGGAAATTGTTTTCTAAAAGCATCCGCCCGGACGATGTAAAAACGCGGGTTGAAATAACCGGAAATGCTACGCTTGCCGGGCAGGCGCTTAATATGGTATCGGTGATGGCTTAGCGCAAAGTCCGAAGTCTATAGTCTTTAGTCAAAAGTTTGAAGTAATGCTATTTTTGGGGGGCTAAAGACTCCTGACTTTGAGCTTAAGACTATATTCAAGCCTCATCTTTAGTATTGCGCACCAGGCTGATACCTGTAAAGAAAAATAAAATAGCTATTATAGCTACAACAATTAGTGTGGTAACCTGGCTACTATGGTTTATAACACCAATGCCTGCATAAATTAAGCCTATGATACCGAGTACGGTAAGTATGGCTCCGAAAGTACGTTTTAAGTTCATGATAGTGTGTGCTGTTTTAATAAGCTTTTTTATAAAAACAAATAGCACACCAATAATTTACCTATATTTATTTAATTAATAATAAGCCCTTATGACAGGTTCAATCATCACATTAATTATTGTATTTATCTTTTTGGTAATCATACTTTCCTCCTTTGTGTCTGTAAAACAGGGCACTATAGTGGTAATTACCATATTTGGCAAGTATCGCCGTATACTTACGCCTGGGCTTAATTTTAAGCTGCCGTTTATCGAAAACATTTATTCCAAAATCTCTATCCAGAACCGCTCTGTGGAACTGGAATTCCAGGCGGTAACTTTTGACCAGGCTAACGTTTACTTTAAGGCGATGCTGTTGTACTCGGTTCTGGACCAGCAGGAAGAAACCATCAAAAACGTAGCTTTTAAATTTGTTGACGAGCGTAACCTGATGCAGGCGCTTATCCGCACCGTTGAAGGTTCAATCCGTGCCTTTGTGGCCACCAAGCGCCAGAGCGAGGTATTGATATTGCGCCGCGATATTGTGGAGCATGTAAAGGAACAATTGGATGTGATACTGGAAGGCTGGGGCTACCACCTGCAGGATTTACAGCTGAACGACATCACTTTTGATGATGTAATCATGAAATCGATGAGCCAGGTAGTGGCATCAAACAACCTGAAGGCCGCCGCCGAAAACGAAGGCCAGGCCCTGCTGATCACCAAAACAAAAGCTGCAGAAGCAGAGGGTAATGCCATCAAGATTTCGGCCCAGGCCGAGCGCGAGGCTGCACAGCTGCGCGGCCAGGGTATAGCCTTATTCCGCGAGGAAGTAGCCCGTGGTATGACAGTTGCCGCCAAAGAAATGGCCGGCGCCAACATGGATACCTCGGTGATATTATTTACCATGTGGACAGAATCAATCAAACATTTCTCTGAAAACTCAAAAGGGAACGTGATTTTCCTGGATGGATCAACCGATGCCATGCAGCATACATTAAAAGAAATGATGGCCTTAAACCTTTTACATACCGACGACGTCAAAAAGTAAAAGTTTTAACCCCTGCACTTAATGGAAGTACGATTAGTGAAGTTGATTGGCGCAATCGCCATATGTTTAATGACAATAGGCGCAAACGCGCAACAGTACCAGCGCTATCATCCGCTAACTACTAATGATTTTATGGGCACCCCACGGCCAAATGCCCGTGGGGTGGTTGCATACACCAACTGTACCATCGATTTTAAATACGAGGCCAGTAACCGCAGCGGGTCCTATATCCTTACAGCAACTGTAAACCTGCTGCTCAATAACTACAAATCATGGCTCGACAGGAGCCGCGTAACATCGCAGGAGTTGCTTGCCGAAATACTGAAGCACGAACAAGGCCATTACCTGATAGCCTACCTGGAACAACAGGAAATATTAAGGCAAATAAGCAAAACCCGTTTCAGCAACAATTACCGCAATGAAGCAATGGCGCTTTTTAACCGCATAGATGCCAAATACAAGCAGCTCAACTCCAATTACGACGAAGATACCCAACACATGACCAACCGCCAGCAACAACACAGCTGGGATTTATACTTCCAAAAACGACTGGAGTATGAACCATCTGAAGAGTGAGTGGTCAGTGGTCAGTGGTCAGTGGTCAGTGGTCAGTGGTCAGTGGTCAGTGGTCAGTGGTCAGTGGTCAGTGGTCAGTGGTCAGTGGTCAGTGGTCAGTGGTCAGTGGTCAGTGGTCAGTGGTCAGTGGTCAGTGGTCAGTGGTCAGTGTGAAAAGTTGATTTGACGAAGATTGTTTTAACTATTTAACAAATCCAACTTACTACTGACTACTCACTACTCACTACTCACTACTCACTACTCACTACTCACTACTCACAACTGACTACTCACAACTGACTACTCACCACCGGGTTTACTCAGTAAATTCACAAACAAACGGTAAGCCCCCGGCACACCTGCGGGCAGTTCCCTGAAAAAGGCCAGCGAAGTATAAACAAACCTGCCCTTGCCATAATCGCCAACTATGAGCGATCCGTTTAGGGGCGATTCTCCTTTGTCATTCATCTGCAAAATGGCTTTGTATTTGGGGTCGATATCGCTTACAAAGTATAGGCCGCGCTCCTGTATCCAGCCTTTAAAATCATCCTGTGTAATTTTGTTGGGGTAGTTGAGTACCGGGTTTGGCTGATCTAAAACTGTTACTACCGCATCCTCATCTGTAACCCGCCTGTTAACTACAGTAAATGGATATGGGCCAATTTGTTTGGTAACCAGGCCCGAGTTATTGTTGTATTGTACTACCAGGTTGCCGCCATTTTTTACGTATTCCATTAGCTTAGGCTGCTCAAAAGCAAGGCGCTCGTTTACGTTGTAGGCACGCACCCCGGTAATAATGGCATCATATGCTGATAAATCGCCATTCATGATCTCGTTTTCTGATAGCATGTGTACATCATAACCTACCTGGCGCAAGGCCTCGGGCATCAAATCGCCGGCGCCGGCAATGTAACCTAATTTTTTGCCACCGGTTTTCAGATCGAGGCTTACCAGTTTGGCCTGCGCCTGCGGGAACAGGGCTATATTGGGCACGTGATCGTACTTGATCTCTTTGATCTCGTAGTTATACATACGTGAATCCATATCAACCGTAACGCCCGCCTCGGCAACACCGTTTTGGGCATTGGCAGATGGGGTTATAATAAAACGCTCAGTCCATTCATCCCCTTTGTTCTTATTGGTAAAATCAACCTTTTCGGGGATCGATTTCCAGCCTGCGGGCAATCTTAAGCTGATACTGCCTATGCCCACCTTTTTAAAGCTTTTGAGGTTTACCTGTACAGTTTGCGGCGTTGGACCATATGATATAAACACATGGCTGGCAATATTAGCGGTAACCGGCGGCGTAATTTCCAGTGGCTGGTAAACCTCGCCCCTTACAGGGTCTACATATTTATAAACCAGGCGGCGCTCAAAACTTACCGGTTTGCCTTGGATGATGAATTGAAAATTAACTTTCGACATATCCGGATTTTCGGGATTGCCAGCTGCTGTATCCGCAATAGTATAAATACCAATAGGATGCGGGGCTGCCAGCCAATAAGGCTCACTCATTTTATAAGCAACAGCTGAACCATTAAAAGTTTGCTGCTGGTTGGCAGGTATCACTTTCGAATTTAAACTGGTGGTGTTATACATATCCCCAATCGAATTGATCTTTACTTTATCATTATACCTGCTTACAACCAGGGCGTTAAATTTAATGGTATCGTGAATGGCATAAGTTGGCACCGTAGCATAGGCCTCAAACCATAAACCCGCGCAGGCGGCTATCAGGTCGCTCAACTCCTTTGTTTTCTGGGTTCGCCAATAAATGTCCGATACCTTTTCAACCTTGCTTAATAATGCAACCATTGCTGGTACCGATTTTTCAGGCGCGTGGGTGTCAAAATTCCGGGTGATGATCTTGATAGATTCTGCCATATCCGCGCCGTCTTTAACACGCTTCCAGCCGGTTTCTACCCCATCCATCAGGTCGGTTTGCGGGGCATCGCCCAAAATAGTTTTAAAAAATTCAAACGACTCGCCCCGTTGCTTAGCCGAGCCAAAGCCCTGGGTTTTATGGTTGCTGCGGCTTTCGGCGGCTATTTCGCCATAGCCTTTGCCAAGGGTAGTGTTGTACACGCCAACATCAATCTTAAACTGATCGGCGGCAGTAGTATTGGTGCTGCCAAAGTTAAAGGTGTTCCACATGAGGCGTTTGGCCTGCCATGGTTTTACATATTTTAATTGTTCAGGATACCGGGCTGGGTCGGCAGCCGCGCTAAAAGCCTCCTGGGCTAATATGGCCGACGAAGTATGATGCCCGTGGCCACCCTCGCCTGTAGTGGGGAAACGGCAAATGATCACATCCGGCCTAAACTTGCGGATAACCCAAACCACATCGCCCAAAACTTTCTCCTTATCCCAAATTTTCAATGTTTCTTCGGGCCCTTTGGAAAAGCCAAAGTCGTTGGCACGGGTAAAAAACTGCTCAGCGCCATCCACCCTGCGGGCAGCTAGCAACTCCTGCGTACGGATAAGCCCCAGCAACTCGCTTTGCTCGTTACCTATTAAATTTTGTCCGCCATCACCACGGGTAACCGATAAATATCCCGTACGGTAATGCTTTTCCTGCGCCAGGTAGGCCAGCAGGCGGGTATTTTCATCGTCGGGGTGGGCGGCTACGTACAATACGCTGCCCAGGGTATTTAGCTTTTTAAGGTTTTGCTGGATGGTCCCGATATCCGTAGGCGGCGACGTTTGGGCGGTTACACAGGTATAAAGGAATAATAAGGCTATAATAAAGGTGGTACGCTTCATGAAAACAAATATATTGAAAGATACCTATTTACAATTTTCTGTATCAATAATATAACATTAGGCCGACTTTTGGAAAAACCATGAAGAGTCCCCCTGCTATTTTTTAATTTATCCCTGGCAACCCCACAACCGCCTTTACCAATCCAGCTTCGCTCGTTGCGTTTACATTCACCAGGTAAAATGGTTTACTGCCTTTGGCTGCTTCCCATCGCCATTCAAGCTGGCTAACGGTTTTAAGGCTGCCATTATCAAACCACCAGGCCGAGTAAATCTTATCCGCCCCTTTGGTAAGGATGCCCGAATATACCTCGCGCCCGGCTATGGTTTGCTTGCAAATGCTGGTAAAATTGTATCCACTGCCCTGCCAGCAAATCATGGGGTTATGTTCGGGGCCGTAAAAGGGTGTGGGCTTCAGGTACACCAATTGGCTGGGTTTATCAAACTTGATCACGCCGCTTTCCAACACTTGCTTTTTGTAGCCGCTTAGGGTTACCGCATCAGCCCCTTTTTTACTCAGTTCATCCATGCTTTTTAAATTGAATGTGACGAGGATGAGCGCTGCCGCAAATATCAAATGAATAAAAGGATACCTTACCTCATCAGGTACCAGCCGGATCAGCTGGTTCCGGCGCGGGTGCATCTCAACTTTTGCCGACCTTTTCAGGTAAAAATTACTCAGCCACAACAAGGGGAGTATTACGTATACCAACAGGCAAATAATGCCGGTTATGTCATGAAAAACATTATCAGGAGGTATTTTAAACAGTACCAGCAGCATAATGCGGCACAGGTTGCCAGCAATATTCAGCAAAAAGGTGAGCGCCAGCAGCAGCGCAATTTTTATAAAACCAAGCTGTTTAACTGTTTGGCGCTGGCAATGGGCTATTGCAAAAAGGCATATAATAAGCGACGTAGACAGCATGTGCAAACCCGCGCAGGCCTGGTCTACCGAAAATTCGGCGCCGTTAAGTTCAATGATATTGCCCGATGCATGTGCCGTAATTCCACCCATGCTTAAAATGCCGGCCACTACCTCGCTCAGCCAGATCCTGATAGGGAAGCTGATAGCGTTGCTGATGTGCGTAAACAACGGCGAAACCAGCAATAGCAGAAAAAACAGAACCAGGCTCACCTGCCCTTTAAAATTCTCAAAAAACAATAGTACGGCAAACAACAGGGCGACAAACAGCGTGGTTTTAACCGGGAAAATAAGCGCTGTAACACTAAACACCAAGGCAGGTAAAAAGTACCGCATGGAATATTCCCCATGCTTTATGCGGCATATATAGGGTGCAAGCGCTATGCCCAGTAACAGATTGGCATCCCACAAAAAATAAATGGAAAGTAATTTTATGGCGATGACGATATATACCAGGCAACAACCGTTTATCAGCAAACGGTTGTTGCTCATTTGCCAACCCGCAAAGGGCCGCTTAAATATCCTGCTTAGCATATTTGGCGCGGTATACTAAAAAGTTAATCACCGCAAGTGCTATCAGCACCAATAACCACTCGCCAGGTTCGGGTACTGCACCTGATGATTTCATGGAGGCATTTTTAAGACTATCCTTATTTTCACCGATGCCGAAACGCTCATAATCGGCCTGTGTTTCCAGCACGATGAGGCTGGATACCGGCGAGGCGATGTAAGCCTGTTCGGCCTCCCGGATGATATCCGGCTGCACATAGGTTTTATCAAAATAATGCGGACCAACCTTTTTCATGATATCGTTATAGGCAAACAGGCGCAACAAATGATCGGGTGCATTCCCTTTTGCGGTATCGGCAGTTTGAGTAATGATAAGGCCCGATTGGTCCAACACCACATGCCCGGCATCTTCCTGCGATTGAATGAACCGGTGCTGGTTAAGTTTATCTAACAAGGCTGGCAATTCGCCGCTATCATTAATAAACACCCGCATTTCTTTTAAAGCTTTTAAGTACGGCGTAAGCCCGGTGCCGATATTGAACATCCGCACGGGCTTCGCGGTTGCCAGGTAGGCGGTAAGCCGCCGCTGAAATTCTGAATCGTCCAGGTCGCCCAGGTTGGGCGAAATATCGGGGCATTTGGTAATTAGTAAGGCCTTTTCGGCATCTTTAATCTCGTTAACGGGGAACAGGCTAAAATTCAGTTTCTGCGCCCTGGCAAATACTTCGGCCTTGTTTTCTTCCGTCACTTTTTTTAGTTCGCCGTCGTAGTAATACACCTTTTTTGTTTTGATGGCCTGCCATAGGCTATCAAATTCGGTTATATTCCAGGAGCTGTTCAAGTCAAGGTACACGGCTGCCGGGTCGAAAGCAGCGTACTGTGGTTTATAATTTTCCAGCTTGTAGCCTGCCCCGGCAAAGGTAAATGACGCATTGGCCAGCGGCGGTGCTTCAAAAGCGATCTCTTCATCGGCCCGGTATTTTCTGTCGGCTGTAAAAACGCCTTCTGTCAATTCATCAAATCCGGGCAGGCTAAACAGCGAGGGCTTCTTTGAAAAGGCAACTTGTATGGTTTCATCGGCGCCAATGGCCGGCGGCCCGTCAAAATAAATACCTTCATAAACCAGTTCCGCTCCCTGCTGCCTGAGTGGACTGGTGACGCCTATCCTGAACTTCCGTGCCTCGGTTGGGGTAACCGGAAAAACCCGTACGCTCACGGTATTGCCTTCCTGCCAGTGAATTACCGACGGATCGTGCTGCTCCACCCCAACCACCGTTTTATAGGCCGAATCGGCCCTGGCCTTGGTAGTTAACCGTGACTTTGCCTCCTTGCCATCTATCCATAATGATAACGAGCTCACAACCGAACCCTCGGGCAGGTGAAAGGTATAAATGGCCTCTTTACTGGGCCACCAGGCATTGGTTTCACTGCTTTTTATAAACAAGGTCTTTTCGGTATAAGCCAGCCGGTATTCGGGGAATATTTTAACATTGGTTACTACCGATGCGGTTTTCAGTTTATCGCCGCTCCACAACCTGTCCTGCGCCTTGTGCCGTGCATCATACATGGCCTCTAATATTTTGATGCGCTCGTGCTCCTCTAAATTGGTTTGGCCGCAAAACAGGCTGGCCAATACCACAAGCGGATCATGCTTTAAAGGTTCGTCGAAAGATGCGTTATGAAAATTGGTATTCCATAACCAGTTTTCCTGCAGGCTTACGGTTTTGTAAACCAGGTTGGCTTTAATGATGCGCTCGGCAATGCTGTTTTTAGGAATATTTTGACTGATAACCACCCACGACGGTAATTTACCTTCGGCCAAAGTGTTGTGATTAACGGCCAGGTTAACCTGTTTGTTGATGCTATGCCATTGCCATATAAATAGTGTACAAACTAAAACCGGGACAAGCACACCCGCGGTAAGCGCCATTTTTAACGACCGGCTGCCTGCCACATTCCGTTTAATTATGATAAAAGTAACCACAGCCAATGCAACCGGCGCAAAAACATGCAGCGAGATGCCGATGGCTATGGCGGCTACGAGGCCCATAATATACATGGAGGTAAGGTAAAGGCTGTAATAAACAAACAATAAAAAGGCCGATCCCAGCAAAAACATTACCAGGTGCTTAATAGCGTTGTTCAGCTGGTCCATAAACAAGGACAGCATTAAAGCTATGCACGATAGGCAAATAACTACACAAAGCCAGGGCACCGAAATATCAAACACATTCATGCTGCAGTTTAAAGCAAACGCGCTGATAAACCAAAGCATAAAAAGCAGTACCCAGTAGGCCAGCCGCTTGGGTCGTTTAAACACTACAACAAAAAAATAGGTTACAGAAAATACATAGTTGATAAAAAACGCGCCAAAGGCAGTGCCATCATTCAGTTCAAACAAGCTGGTTTCGGTAATACCAAACAAGGCAGCCGAGGCCAGTACCAGCACCAGCCCGGTTTTAATCACCCTGTCTTCGGATAAAATTGCTTTAAGGATTTTCATTTTTTATTGTTTTAAAAGAACTTTGAAATACAAAGTACATGGATAAAAAAATTACAGCTTTTGCTGCTTTATTAAATTTTCGAGGGCAAGCAGGTGCAGCCTGAATGCGGCGCGGCCTTTCTCGGATGCAAGGTATTTGGTGTTGGGCTTGCGGCCAATAAAACTTTTTTGCACCTGGATGTATTCTTCCTTTTCCAGCGCTTTCAGGTGCGATGCCAGGTTGCCGTCGGTAAGGTTAAGCAACTCTTTAAGCGCATTAAAATCATAACTTTCATTGGCAACCAGTACGCTCATAATTTGCAGGCGTATCCGGTTTTCAAAGGCTTTATCAAATTGTTCTAACGAGATCTTCACTTATCGTATTTAAAATGCATTACCGTACCGTAAATAATGTGGAGCAAACCAAAACCTACCGTCCAGAAAATTAAACCGTAGCCAGGCATCAATGCACAAAGCAAACCTAATAAAATCTCCAATATCCCCAAGCCTTTTACACCAGAATAGGTGTAATGACTGCCTGCAACCAGCGCCAACCCATAAAAAACAAGTGTAGACGGCGCAACGATGCCGTAATAACCACGATAAATTAAAATAAACGTGAATAACCCACCGCTCAACAAAGGTATAGCCATATGAATGAGCAGGCGCTTGCTCCCGGTATTCCAAAAGGGTTGCCCGTTCTTTTTTGCTTTACGGATAGACAGCCAGATACCGGTCCCGATTGAAAATATCAATACTGCAAGGGCGATGAAAAACAGTTTGGCAATAACAAGGTATTCATCCACATAATGGTTACGGGCAAGCGCCGCCCACTCTT
The DNA here is from genome assembly GCF_056404995.1 of Mucilaginibacter sp. P2_A5. Lineage (NCBI taxonomy): Bacteria > Pseudomonadati > Bacteroidota > Sphingobacteriia > Sphingobacteriales > Sphingobacteriaceae > Mucilaginibacter > Mucilaginibacter sp. P2_A5. Next base: position 18,630 of record NZ_JBFUCY010000024.1, on the reverse strand, counting down.
CTTTAAGCACCATGCGCCCAAGCGCTGCCCCGATAATAGCATAAATACCCGCCATAATGCCCGACAGGCCGCTCAGCGAAATAAATTTGGCCGACCGCTCCATCAGGTCCCGGATAGAGCTTAATTCTGCATGAATGTCTTGATCTTTCATTAAAAGCACTTTGTTTTTCAAAGCTATGTATTAATTTTAGAAATACAAGGGGATGGCGGGAAATATTTTTTGAAGGGGAGAAATATATAAGCCTCTGTGATTGTGATATGGTTTTAATTAACAATCGAAGTATCTTCATACCTGCTATTTCATTTGCATCACCGCGGCCATGGTTGCTATGCCTTGCCAAAGGTAGCTCACCCTTACGTTTTCATTTTCGGCGTGCTGGTTGTTATCGTAATTAACTAATGGCACCGTGATAACCTTCGCGCCTAATTCCCGTTCAAAAATAAACAGGGGCAAGCTGCCGCCCGAACTTGGCGAAAGCACCACCGGATAATCAACTGTACCCTGAACGGCTTTTACAACAGCTTGCGCTATCGGCAAATCAAGCGGCGTACGTTGTGCATTGTAACCGGCGTCGTGGGTTATTTTGATAATCTTGGGGTAGGTAGTTCTTTCAAGGTCGGTCGGTTCCTTGTCTATAACATAATAGCCCTGGGCGCGTATATGGTCGGTTACTTTTTGAATTTGCCTGTCCATATCATTGCCGGGTACCAGGCGCAGGTCGAGCACGGCCTCGGCTTTCACCGGGATTACATTTGATGCCTGTTTGCCAACATTGCCACTTGCCATGCCATTAATATTAAGTGTTGGCAGCATAAATGCATTCACCAGCGGGCGTGTTCCGCCTTCGGGGCGGGCTATACCCAGTTCTCTTTTTAAACCCGGCTCAACCGGCGGTACTTTGGCCAGTGCATCGTTTTCACTTTGGCTTAACGGGGTTACATCGTCATAAAAACCTTTAATGGTTACACGGTCGTCATCATCCTTCATTCCTGCCAGTAATTTGGCCATAGCCAGGCCGGGGTTTGGTGCCCAGTTACCAAAGTTGCCACTATGCAGGGGGCGTTTAGGGCCATAAATAGTAAGCCACATGTTTACATCGCCCCTTACACCAAATACCACTATATTTTTGCCCGATGGATGCCTTGCCCCATCGCAAATAATCCAAAGGTCGGATGTGAGCTTTGGTTTATACTTTCTGAATATTTCAGCAAGCTTTGGCGAGCCTTTTTCTTCCTCGCCCTCAAAAAAGAATTTGATGTTGCATCCCGGTTTTATTTTGCTTTTTATGAGTGCGTCATAAGCGTTTATAATACACATTACACCGGCCTTATCATCGGCACTGCCACGGCCACTCAGGCGCCAGCTGGTATCAATGGCATCGCCGCGTTTATAGTTAACAATGTGGCCGCCCTGCTCAATTGGCGCAGTAATAAAAACCGGGTCGAATGGTTTTAAACCGGGCGCCCACTGTTTGGGGTTTACCGGCTGACCATCATAGTGGGCATAAAAAGCGATGGTTTTGGTTGCCCCCGGCACTTTTACCTCGCCAAAAACGGCTGGGTTGCCGTTGGCAATGGTAAGCAGTTCGGCTTTAACGCCACGTTTCTCCAGCATGTTTTTAACAAATACAGCGTTGAGCCGGATATTAGCCGAATCAACTGTTTCATTAGGGATAGCTACAAAGTCCAGGTATTCGTCAAAAATTTCTTGTTGATTTGCTTTTATAGCCGTATTTATTTTTTGCTGATTAGTTTGGGCGGATAGTAGTTGAACCCCGAAAAACATCAGGGCGATAAAACAGGTATTTGTTTTCATAGTGATGGTAAAAGACCAATATAAGCAAATTATATGTTCAATCATTTGGATATATTTGACATGCTTAATAACGCCATACCGTTATTAAAACAACTGTAAACCGCTAAGTTAAACCGTACCCATTTAAACGCTAACTATGAAAAAAGCATTGCTATCAATCCTCATGGGGATTATATTATTAGCGCCAGCCATTAAAGCCCTTGCGGCAGAAGGCACTATATCAACGGGAAGCCAGCCACAGGTTAGCGCCGATAATAAAGGCACCGTCCGGGTGGTATTTGGTGATAAGGATAATATTTTTTGTGCGACATCTGCCAACCAGGGTGTGTCGTTTTCAAAACCGGTGCTGGTAGGCCATGTGGCAAACATGCATTTGGGCATGTCGAGAGGCCCGCAGCTGGCCAGTTCGGATAATTACTCGGTAATAACCGCAATGGACAAATTGGGTAATATCCACTGGTTCCGGTTAAAACATTCCTCTTCAAAATGGGAAAAGATTGGTGTAATAAATGACATTAACCAATCGGCGCCCGAAGGACTGATGGGCATTACGGCAGATAAAAAAGATAATTTTTATGCCGTTTGGCTGGATACCCGGATAGAGCAGCGCAACCAGGTTTACTTTTCAAAACTAATGGCCAAAACTAACGCATGGTCAAAAAATATATTGGCCTATCAATCACCGGATGGGCATGTGTGCGAGTGTTGCAAGCCCAACATAGCGGTACATGGCCAGGAAGTGGCCATCATGTTCAGAAACTGGTTGAATGGTTCGCGAGATTTGTATGTAACCAAATCAGTAAATGGCGGCAGGGTTTTTCAACCGGCGCAAAAAATGGGTACCGGCACCTGGCCGCTTAATGGCTGCCCGATGGATGGTGGCGGTGTTGTTATTGACGGCACCGATAAAATCCATACTGCCTGGCAACGCAAGGGCGATATTTTTTACGCGCAGCCGGGTGGTTCAGAGACGCTTATTGGCAAAGGAAGAAACTGCACTATTGCCGCGGTCGGTACTAAAACTATAATTTCATTTCAGAACAACGACACGTTAAAGGTTGTATCCATGGCCGATAAAAACGCCATCATGGTAGGCAAAGGGGCTTTTTTAAAATCCATATTACTGGCCGGAAACAAGATGCTTTGCGTTTGGGAACAGGATAACGTGATTAAATTTAAAAAGATTTAATTTATTCTGTTCCGGTTGCCAATTCCTTTAGTTATTGGTTACCCCGGGTGTAACTAATGGCGCCAGGGTATACGATGATTTACGCGACGAGCGCAAAAAACGGCGTAAGTTTGTTTTTATGGTAGTGATAAACTCATAATCGGTGGCGGTTTTTACCAGGAAGTAGCCGGGGCGGTAGCGCTGCATAAAATCAGTAAGCTGCTGGTCTTTAAGCCGGGTTACGCTGGCCACAAACGCCCGGTTAAAGCGGAAGTCAATCTCGCGCTGGTGGTAATCCTCCTCAATAGTGGTACGCAATTTGGCGGCATTGCGGCCGCTGCGGCTGAAGGCGTTGTACAACGCATCAATGCCTATGCCTGCTCCCAGACCCGGCGCAACCGACAAAAGACTTTGGCTATATTCCGATCCGTAAATTTTGGTAAAATCGCGCTTGGTGGCCGCAAATTGCTTTTCGGGCGTAAGCGCGGTATCACGAATATATACTTCCCTAAGCATAATTGCCGACCGCTTCATGTAAACGGCCATCGCGTTATTAGTTTGCACCTTCAGGGTATCGCTGTAATGATCGGGCTTCGTAAATATCAGCACATCGCCGGGCTGTGCATCTATTGTAAATTCGCCTTTAAGGTTGTTATAAAAAGATTTTCCGGTGGTGGCATTAACTATGTTTACCTTGGCAATACGGTCCTTACTGTCTTTATCAAACACAATTCCCTCTACCTGCTTTTGCTGTGCAAAAAGCGGAACAGTTAACATGCAGAAAAACAGGAACAACCATAATTTCATTGTGGCGCCAAAAATAAACGTTAGGCTTTAATTAGCCATGTTTTTAACAACAATTAACTTTTAGGGGAGGAAGAATCAAGAGTTAAGACTTTTGCCGGGATATTTAATCTTTAGTGGCATTGACGAGCTGTAAAACTCCCAGACTTACAAAGTTTTAAAAACTTCGTAAGTCTTCACCTGCTCCTAACCTATCCCTTAGCATCGCCGGATTTTACAACCCACCATAGCGATTTTTGCCTTATCTTGATTCTTGACTCTTGATTCTTGACTCTCTCTTCACTTAACAACTACCAGTTTTTGCCCGATGTGTATATTATTATCGGGTATACTGTTTAACGCTTTTAGCTCGTCGACAGTTATACCAAAACGTTTAGATATGTTGTATAGTGTATCGCCCTGTTTTACGGTGTATATCTTATCGTCGGGTTTGGTTTTGGTAAGGGTATCTGTGTTGGGTTTGCCAATGCTGTCATTAATCTGCGATAGTACACGGTCTTCGCGTTTTATTTTGGCTGCCTCGCCTTCGGCGCGATCATACTGGTCAAGGTTGTATTTTACAATAAGGTTAATGAGCAATTCGGGGTATTTGGGGTTGGTAGCGTAACCGGCCGCTTTCAGGCCCCTGGCCCATCCTTCATAGTCGTTTTTATCCAGCTCAAACAGTTTGGCGTAGTTTTTCCGTTTTAAAAATGTGGAGTGATCGCGGAACGAGTCTTCGGGGTTATCATATACCCTGAAGCAATCATTCACCTGGTCATCATCTTTATAATAGCTTTTGCCTTGCCAATCGGCTGTGCATTTTATACCAAAATGGTTGTTGGCTATGCGGGCCAGCTCGCTGTTGCCGGCACCCGATTCAAACAGGCCCTGGGCCAGCGTAATACTGGCGGGGATGCCATACTGGTTCATTTCCTGTATGGCAATGGCCTTAAAACGATCGATATAATCTAAACTCGACAGGGATTTATAGCCTGCCATAGAAGCGCTGTTGGCTTTTTGGATGTTGCTGTTATTGCGACGTACATCGCGGTTGGAAATAGAATTCCTGGATTTGTTTCGTGATGATGTTGTTTTGCGTGCCGAGCAGGAACTAAAAAAAACAACCGATATTAAAAATACAGTACTTATTTTTCGCATACAGATAAACCTTAATACAAGGCATTTATTAAAATGCCAAAATAAGATTTTATTGTTTAGCTTCTGCTAATTCTTTAGGCTGGGTTGCAGGGTTTTCATCCAGGTCGTTCAAATCGTATTTTTTGATGATGCCTAACACCTGTGCGGCCCATTTGCGACTGCTGGCATAACCGCTGCGCTGGATGCCTTTTGCCCAGCCGGTATAATCGTAATGGGTAAGCGCATCGGCCAGGTGGCTGAATTGCTTGCGCTCGGTCATGATGCGGGCAAAATCCTGGAATGAATCTAAAACCGAATCGTATTTTTTATAGGCCGAACGTACTTTTTTGTTGTGTTTGATAAAAACTACACTACCTCCACCTTTTACTCCAAACTGATTATTAAGGTTTTGTGCTATGGTGCTGTTGCCACAGCCGGATTCATGCATGGCTACACCTAAAACGATGCTTGCCGGGATGCCGGTTTCGTGCATAATACGAATGGCATCATCTTTGAACTTCTCGATATAAGATTGTGAAGTGTTTTTTTGTGCTGAAGCAGCAATTGTTGAAATCAACAGGGCGGTAATCAGTAAGGTTTTCTTCATAATTATTTTTTTCTGATAACCAGTAAGCCGTCGCGTACAGGCAGGATCAGTTTTTCTACCCTGCTATCAACAACTATGTGGTCATTTAGTTTGCGGATATTCTCGGTATCGGCATCATTTTCGGGGCCGTACACCTTTCCTTTCCACAAAACGTTATCAATTATTATTAATCCTCCGGATCTGACTTTGTCAAAAACCAATTGAAAGTAAGTAAAATTATTTTTTTTATCAGCATCAATAAACACCAAATCGAAAATATCAGCCTGTAAATCAGCAATAATGGCCTCTGCCTGCCCAAAATGCAGCTTTATTTTATTTTCAACATTTGTTAGTTTAAAGTGTGAATTGATGATATCCTCCATTTCACGGTTCACTTCGATGGTGTGAAGGATGCCCCCCTCGGCCAATCCTTCGGCCAGGCAAATGGCCGAGTAGCCGGTGAAAGTACCAATTTCCAGGATGCATTTGGGCGCCACCATTTTGCTCAAAAAGCTCAGTAACCTGCCCTGGTAATGGCCCGACAGCATGTGCGGGCGCAGCACCTTTAGGTGCGTTTCGCGGTTCAGTTGCTGCAAAGCTTCCGGCTCCGGATCGCAATGGTCATCTAAGTATGCCTGTAGGGCAATAGGGAGAATATCCATACCACAAAGATACGGAATTTAATATTTATCTGGTGTTCGGTTTTGTGCAGGCGTGTTCGGGTGTTCGGGGGCGAACAGTTATACTATTGAATTACAGTAATTTAAGTATTAGTAAGCATTAAAAGAGCGGCTGTTTCTTTTGCCTTGTAATAGTAAAATCCATCCTTTTTTGATTTTGCCCCGGATAAAATAACCGGCAGTTTTATACCATAAAACTACATTTCCGAGCTATTTTATTTCAAAAATATTCAACTTTTTGACACTTTTATACAAGTTTTGAGCACATAGTGTTTTTGCAACTAAATTTGCCTGTACCGGCAATAGATTAATCCATCCTGAAAAGCTTGCGAAACAATGGTGTTCCTATATCTCCCGCACATCCGCCGCGCTCACCCAGCCTTCGTTGCCATTGGCGAGTTTGATTTTTACCCAGTCTGATTTTTTATCGAGGATGTTAACCTTGGTACCCTCGTGTAGTACAAAGCCATTTTTGGCAGTATTGGCGGGTGCGTTTTTAACGTTTACTGATGAGTTGAAGATAATACCATCATGATGCGCCTCAAAATAGGCGGCCTGCCTGCCGGATATGAATATGGTACCGATACCCAGCAACAATAAAATTAAGGCCAAATAAAACGATGCCTTTTTTATGCCCACGGAGCCCGAAAAACGGTAAAGAATAAGCAGGCCCGAGGCCACCAAAAAAAGCAGCACACTGAACACCGCAAGGGTATTGGCCGGGAAAGCCAGGATGAAACCATTCCACCATTTGGTGATAAAAAACTCGGGGACGGCCTCAATTTTATCGGTAGTTTTTGAATTGGCAAACTGAATGTTTATGCGGATATCTTCATCGCCGGGCGATAATCTGTGGGCTTTTTCATAATACAACAAGGCAGGGGCTATGTCGCCATTTTTGTAATAAGCATTACCCAAATTAAAGTAAAGGCTGGCCGATTGGTAGCCATCATCAACCATTTTTTGATAGGCAGCCGCGGCTTCTTTATAATTTGCCTTTTGGTACAGGTTATTGCCTTTTTTAAACAGGGCGGGGCCTGCGTCATCGCTAAAGGCCAGCAATGGCGCAATAATCAACAGCAACAGGTATATCAGGCGCTTTAGCATGTTATATTTTATCTTCAATGTTATTGATCATATTTTTTGCCTTCTCAAACACCTCCTGCTCCGATATGCCCGAAACGGGGGCAAAGCGGGCCATATCGCAAAGGTCTAATGTTTCCAGCAATTCGTTTATAGTCGGCTCGTCCAGCTGGCGGGCCTTTAGTTGGGTAGCTATTTTTTCGCGGTTAAGGTCGGCGGCGGCAATGTTTAGTTTATCGCTTAGGTAGCCATACAACCCTTTAAACACATTTTCGTAAAATACCGGTTTGTTATTTGCCGATAGCTGCGCTTTTGCGCTGGCCAGGTGTTTGGCGGCAATTTTACCGGCCTTGCGGCTTTTTACCTTCACCACATCGCTGTTATTCATCTCGTACACCTTACCAAATACTAAAGCGCCGGCAAATGCCAGCGGCCCCAGCAACAGCAGGAAATAATACAATCCCGATCCGTAAAAACCTTCGTCGTCTTTCCGGATATCACTTCCATCAGTTTTTATATAGCGGATATCTTTATTCAACAGTTTAACATCCTGCTTATCGGCGCCAAGGGAGGTAACATTATTTTCGGTTGCGCCTTTGGCTACGTTAATAGTAAACCCTTTGGTTTGCTGGCTTACATATTTGCCTGCCGATAAATCATAGTACGAAAACTTGATGGGGTCGATATTGAATTTGCCGCCATGGCGCGGTATCAACAGGTAAGTATACACTCGGGTGCCCGACTCGCCATTTTCATTATCGGTTATGGTATCGGTTACCTTTGGGTCGTACTTATCAAAATCAAGCGGAAATTCGGGGGCCATTGGTTTCAGCAGCTTCAGGTTGCCTTTGCCCTTCAGGGTAATTTTGTAGTTGAGCGGCTCGTTGGCCTTCAGGTCGGTTTTATCAACCGAAGTAGTTACCGAAAAGCGACCGACCGCACCGCTAAAGCTTGCTGGCTTGCCGCTTTCGGGCAATGGTTTTACATGGATAACCACGGGGCTGCTTTTAATTTTGTATTTAACATCATTATAACTGCCACCGCCAAAAAAGTTATCAAAAGGATCGGCCGATGGCACGGTTTCCCTCACAATGAAATCCATGATCATCGGGTCGATGGTGATGTTGCCCGCGCGCTCGGGGAAAAGGATATTTTGCTTTATCTCGGTAACATTATATTTTATCCCTTTTATAGTTTCAATACGCCATTGAACGGCATTGGGGTTATTTACGCTTTTAATTTCCTGGCTATAAAAACCATTCTGGTCCGACATTTTTTCCAGTTCGCTGCCAACCAGCGCTACCCGCGTGTAAAGGCGGTAGCTCAGGGTAAGCTGCTCACCGATATAGGCGGTGGTTTTATTTACATCGGCCCTTATAAAAAGGTCTCTATTGATATTTTTTGAATGACCGCCCACAATACCCTTCCCTTGCGCCTCGTCCTGTAACTGCTGCTGCCGTTTTGCCGCGTTGTTTTGTGCTGCCGATGGACCCTTTAAAACTTTAATTTTAATTGGATTGGTGCTCAGCTGCTTACCGTTTACTACAATTGTTGCCGGACCTATAGAGTAGATACCTTCTTTTACGGCTACAAGGTCATAACTGTAAGCCATGCTTGCTGATGACGCGCCGTTGATGATGGTCATGCTCTGAGAAACATTTGGCCCCGAAACCACTAAAAAGCCGTTAAAGTTTGGCGGTACAAACCTTTCGCCGTTGCTGTTTATGGTAAATGTAACCTCGAATTGCTCGGTAGTGCCCACTTCGGTTTTATTAACAGAGGCGGTGAATTTTACACCCTGCGCAAAAAGCACGGTGGTACAAAACAGCAGGAGCAACGATATGTAGTACTTTAACTTCATGTGCTATAAATATAAGGCTTACCAGTCTTTTGAGATATTGGCCCTGGCGCCTTTTAACTTTTTATTTTTCAGTTTGTCCTGCGTTGCTTTTTCGTCGTTTTTCAGGGCTTCCAGCATCCGCTCGGCATCATCTTTTGATACATTGTTGGGTTGCGGCTGTTGTTGCTGCTGATCTTTATTATCAGGTTTATTCTTGTCCTTGTCGTCTTGATCTTTTTTATCCTGATCCTTCTTATCCTGGTCTTTTTTGTCTTTATCCTTATTATCCTTGTCTTTATTCTTATCGTCCTTATTTTTATCCTTGTTCTTGTCTTTATCTTTATTCTTGTCGTTTTTGTCCTGGTTCTTTTTATCGTCCTGTTGCTTTTTCAGCATTTTTTGGGCGTACGACAGATTGTAGCGGGTTTGCTCATCATTCGGGTTGTTAAGCAACGATTTTTTATAGGCGGCAATACTCTCTTCCAGTTTTTTATTTTCCAATAAGGAGTTACCTATGTTATGGTAAGCATTGGCTAGTACCTGTTTGTCTTTTGAGGTGGATGCTATTTTATCAAACTGCTGCTGTGCCTCGTCAAACTTTTTTTGTTTGTATAAAGCATCGCCCAGGTTAAAATTACCCTCTACTGTTTTGTTGTTGGATTTTGCCAGTGCTTTACGATACTTATCCTCGGCTTCTTTATAGTTTTTAGCCTGGTAAAGCTGGTTGCCTTTCCTGATGTCCCTTTTTTCCTGCTGGGCAAAAAGGAATGAAGCCTGCAGTACTAATAATACAACTATAGTTAATTGCTTCATGGCTTTTTTACTTCAAATAATTTAATGCCGCTTAAACGCATGTTTTTACGGTTTGATATAAAGAACTCAACCAGCAGCAATACAAACGCGATGGCCAAAAAGAACTGGAACCTGTCTTCAAAATCCTTGAACGACCGGCTATCCACCGTTTTGCGCTGCATTCTGTTAATCTGGTCCATAACAATGCCCAGGCCGCTGTTGGAGTTATTGGCGCGTACATAAACGCCGCCGCCTGCGGCCGAAATTTCCCTGCACATATCCTCGCTCAGCTTAGTTACTACCTGCTGGCCGGTCTCATGATCAGTACGGAATCCCGTTTGGTGCCCCTGCTCATCATACATTGGTATGGGCGCACCGTTGGCCGAACCAACACCTACCACATGAACCGATACATCTTTTGATTTGGCAGCAGCGGCAGCCTCAACGGCGTTATCCTCGTGGTTCTCGCCATCGGTAATCACAATCATGGCTTTGCCCGTGCCGTTCTTAAAATCGAACGATTGCATGCCCAGCTCAATGGCCGCGCCAATGGCTGTACCCTGCGTTGGCACCATCTCGGTATTAATGGTGCTCAGGAAAAGCTTGGCGGCCGAGTAATCGGTAGTAATCGGCAGCTGTACATAGGCCTGGCCTGCAAACACAATGATGCCAATACGGTCGTCATGCATGCGGTCAATCAATTGGGCAATGGCTTGTTTGGCGTTTTCCAGGCGGCTGGGCGCCAAATCCTGCGCCAGCATACTGTTTGATACATCAAGCAGTATCATTAAATCGGCGCCTTTGCGTTTTACCTCTTCGGTTCTTGAACCAATCTGCGGGTCGGCTATGCCTATGATCAGCATCGCGTAAGCCAGCAAAAAGAAAATAAACTTAATCCACGGCCTTGATAACGATACCTGCGGCATCATCATCATCACCACCTTTTTATCTCCTAATGACGAGATGGCTTTCTTTTTCCAGACACTTACCGCCAAAAACGCGATGATAAACACCGGGATAATTACCAGCCCCCATAAATATTCTATATGTGCAAAACGTAGCATCTGTTAGGTTAAAGCCCCTTTAAACAGGGTGTTTTTTAATATAAATTCTAACGACAGGAAAGCCAGCGCTATAATTGCCCAGGGTAAAAACAGTTCTGTTTTTTTGTGATACTGGGTAACATCAATTTTAGCTTTTTCCAGCTTATCAATCTGCTCGTAAATGTTTTTAAGTGTTTCGTTATTGGTTGCCCTGAAATACTTACCACCGGTTAGGCTTGCAATTTTTGATAAGGTACCCTCGTCAATTACAACAGGCACCTTTTGGTACTGAATGCCCATTGGGGTTTGTACGGGGAAGGGCGCAAAACCATTGGTACCCAGGCCTACCGTATACACCCTTATACCAAACTGCCGCGCAATTTCTGCCGCGGTTATCGGCGGTATCGACCCTGCATTGTTTGATCCATCTGTAAGTAATATCACCACCTTGCTTTTAACCTGGCTGGTACGCAGGCGGTTAACCGCTGTTGCCAGGCCCATGCCTATGGCGGTACCATCGGTTATCATCCCGTTTTTCACATCCGCAAAAAGGTTCACGAGTACGCTATGGTCAATAGTAAGCGGGCATTGCGTAAAGCTTTCGCCGCTGAAAATCACCAGGCCTATGCGGTCATCCGGGCGGCCTTTTATAAAATCGATGGCTATTTGTTTACCGGCTTCCAGGCGGTTAGGCTTAAAATCTTCGGCCAGCATACTGCCCGAAATATCTGAAGCAATGATGATATCGATACCTTCGGTAGTACTGTTTTGCCAGCTTAATGACGATTGCGGCCTGGCCAGCGCAACAATCATAGCCGATAAGGCTAACGACCGTAATACAATACCGCTATGCCTAAACTTTGGCAGCATGCTTTTTTTAAGCGTAAAGCCCCGCAGGGTAGGCACATTAAGGTTGCCCTGCAGCTGCCGTTGTTTCCATATATACCAGCCCACCATGAGTGGTATGCTGATGAACAGCCAGAAAAATCCCGGGTGGGCAAATTCTATTCCTCTAAACCAGCTCATTTACCCTCCTCTTGTTTATCGGCCAGTGGCTGGTATGCCTGCTGGGTTTTGTTTACAAAGCTGATGGCATTATCCATGCTTTGTTCGTTTTCAAAATGCAGCGGTTTCTCTTTCGCAAATTTTACCAAATCGGCAAGTATCAATACCTGGCGCAGCAGGTTTTTGTTATCGTCCGCAATGTCCAGCGTCCGCAGGCTTGCAAAAATCTCGTCGGATGTTTGCTCATGCGTTTTTATGCCATAGCGCTTTTCTAAATATTCGCGCAGTATTTCGCTCAGCTCAATATGGTATAATTTTACATCCTGCTCGTAAGCTTTCTTGCCGCGCAGTTCCTGTAGTTTTTGCAGGGCGATGATGTGCGGCGGCACCTTGGGTTTCGGCGGCTCAACTACTACTACCTTTTTAGGCCTGCTTACAAAATAGTAAATAATGCCCGCAATAATCAGCAGTACCAAAAAGCCAATGGCTACCCACTGCCAGTTATCGTGCAGCCAGTCAAAAAACGAATAATTGACTACAAGCGGCTGCTTAATATCATAAAAACCCTTGGTGGTATCAACCGCAACGGTTTGTACGGTTAATGTTAATGGCTGCGTATAAACCGGGCCTGTTGTGGTTTTAAACGCGTAGGATGGTATTACATAAGCCCCGCTATCAAACGCGGTAATATTGTATGCGCGGTGAACGGTCTCGATGCTTTGATCCTGCTTATCAAAAACAGTATCGGCTTTACTGCTTACAATCTGAATTTTGCCGGCGATAGAATCAACCAATGACGGAAACTCTATTTTATCCTTTATGTTATGCCTGATGCTTAGGTTAAGCTTGGTTTGCTGGCCAATTAAAATGGTGGCCTTATCCAGTTTTGCCTCGGCCTGCGGGGCCTGTGCAAAAGCGGTATAAAAAGTACCTGTGAGCAGCAATACCAGGAAATATTTAAAACATTTGATCATCTCCTGCCTTCCCGTTTTTTAAATAGTGTCATTAATGGTTTTACGTATGATTCGTGTGTGCCGATGCTGGTAAAATCAACACCGCATTTTTTAAAAGTATCGCCCATGGCTATGGTGCGGTTACGGGCCTCGAGGCTGAATGCGTAGCGCACCTCCTCATCAGCGGTATTTATCCATACCACCTCGCCGGTTTCTTCGTCCTTCATCGGGATAAGGCCCAGGTTGGGGAATACTTCTTCGTGCTTATCAAAAAGCCTCACAGCTATAATATCGTGCTTTTTGTTGGCTATTTTCAGCTCGTTTTCAAACGCCGGGCTTACAAAATCCGACAGGATAAAGGCGGTGCATTTCTTTTTAATAACGCTGGTAAAGTACTTTAAGGCCACGCCTACATTGGTGCCCTTGTTTTCGGGCTTAAAATCAATCAGCTCCCTGATGATCATCAATATGTGCGACCGTCCTTTTTTTGGAGGGATGAATTTTTCTATCTTATCGCTAAAAAATATCACCCCAACTTTATCGTTGTTCTGGATAGCCGAAAATGCAAGCACGGCGCAAAGCTCGGTAGCCAGGTCCTGCTTTTGCTGGCCCTGGGTGCCAAAGTTTTCAGATCCGCTCACATCCATCAGCAGCATTACGGTAAGCTCGCGCTCTTCGTCGAACACTTTTACGTATGGGTGATTAAAACGCGCGGTAACGTTCCAGTCGATGGTACGGATCTCGTCGCCAAGCTGGTACTCACGCACCTCGCTAAAGGCCATACCCCGCCCCTTGAAAGCCGAATGATATTCGCCCGAGAATAAGTGGTTACTTAAACCCCTGGTTTTTATCTCAATCTTCCTTACTTTTTTTAAAAGATCCTTGGTTTCCATAAGAAGCGAAGCCCCCTCTAAATCTCCCCCTGAAGGGGGAGACTTTTGAAAAGTATGTTTTTTAAACTCTGTTATAAACTATAATAATATTTTTCGTTACAAAAAATCACGTCATTGCTTCGTACCTACCCATGACATGTTTCATTTTCTGTCATCCTGAGCGATAGCGAAGGATCTATCAGCTGTGCATGACCGATAGAACAGTTCACGGTTAAATCCTTCGTACCTACCCAATTTTCCTGTCATCCTGAGGCACGAAGGATCTATCAGCTGTGCATGACCGATAGAACAGTTCACGAATAGATCCTTCGTACCTCAGGATGACAGTCGTTTATTTGAATGTCATTTTCCCGGCAACGCTTCGCTGGCCGACCCTCTCTCCGGCTGCGCCGCATAGAGGGTAAACCCCTTTGTTTTTTTTCACCCTCTTTGCGCGAAGCGGAGAGAGGGTGGTCGGGCGTAGCCTCGACCGGGTGAGTCTTCGCCGCTATGCTATAAACGTCATGCAATTGTCGGCATATAGGCTCCTTACGGTACCTCTATCGCGTTCAGTATCCCGGTGATAATATTTTCGCTGGTGATGTTTTCTGCTTCGGCCTCGTAGCTTAGGCCAATACGGTGGCGCATTACATCGTGGCAAATGGCGCGTACATCTTCGGGTATTACATAGCCGCGGCGTTTAATAAAGGCATAGGCCTTTGCTGCCAGCGCCAGGCTGATACTTGCCCTGGGCGATGCGCCAAAAGTAATGAGATTTTTGTAGTGCGCCAGTTTGTACTGCTCGGGGAAACGGGTAGCGAAAACAATATCGATAATGTATTGCTCAATCTTCTCGTCCATATACACCTCGCGAACGATTTTGCGGGCACGGATAATTTCTTCGGGCTTAATAACCGGCGATGGTTTTGGCATACCGCCCGGCAGGATGCTGGAGCGGATAATTCTTTTTTCCTCTTCGCGCTCGGGGTAGGTGATAACTACCTTCAGCATAAAACGGTCAACCTGTGCTTCGGGCAACGGGTAAGTACCTTCCTGCTCAATAGGGTTTTGGGTAGCCAGTACCAAAAACGGATTGGGCAATGGGAAGGTGTTATCGCCAATAGTTACCTGGCGTTCCTGCATGGCCTCTAACAGAGCGCTTTGCACTTTGGCAGGAGCACGGTTAATCTCATCGGCCAGAATAAAGTTGGAGAACAATGGCCCTTTACGAACAATGAATTCTTCTTTCTTCTGGTTGTAGATCATGGTACCCACCAAATCGGCAGGTAATAAATCGGGCGTAAACTGGATGCGGCTGTAATCGGCCTGGATACATTTGGCCAGCGTATTGATAGCCAAAGTTTTTGCCAGCCCCGGAACACCTTCCAGCAAAATATGCCCATCGGCCAATAAACCGATCAGCAAACGTTCAACCATATATTTTTGACCCACGATCACTTTATCCATCTCCATTTTAAGCAGATCGATAAAAGCGCTTTCGCGTTGTATCATTTCGTTAAGCGCCCTGATATCTGTTGAATACGATGTACTGCCGGTAACAGCGCCCGATGAAACATTTTCTGTACTACTTTTAAATTCTTCCATGAACCTTTTTTATTTCGAGAGCAAACTTAAACACACAAACTTTTTTCTGCTAAAAAAATTCCATGTTTAATTGTTAAAATTTGTTAAATCTTTATGTGTTAGCTGTAAATATAGGTTTTTTATCGGGTTGGGGGGATCGGAGGTGTTTCTCGCAAAGACGCTAAGGCACAAAGGGGGTGCTTGGTTTTTGTTTTTATCGGGATAAAGAATATCCCTCATTGCGAGGTAGTTTTAGGGCATTAATTATTACCGATGCCAATAACAGCAAAAAACAGGTTGCCATTTTGGCTTACCTCCCTTTTAATTAAGCATACTTCATTAAAAAAACAAAACGCCATTGGCTCTATAAGCGCAATGGCGTTTTGTTTTATAAGACAGAAAGCTTTTTAGGCTTTCTCAGTTTTTGATTGTTGGTTAATGCCGGCTTCGGCTATTTGAGTAAGCAGGCTGTCGCAGTTTTTTTCTTCCTGCAAGGTCGAATCTAAAAGTTCAGCGGCTTCGCCGTAGCCCAGCACGGTAGCCAGAGTTTTGAGCGTACCATATGAGGCAATTTCGTAATGCTCAATTTTTTGAGCGGCCGAAATAATACCGGCATCGCGGGTCATGCTGCCTTTTTCGGTTTCGGCAACAATTTCTTCGCCCTCTTTAATTAAACCGGCCATCGCCTCGCATTTTACAGCTACGGCTTTTTCGTCTATCGATGCAAAAGCATCTTCCAGGCGGATAATTTGCCTTTCGGTTTCGCTTAAGTGGTTTTCAATAGCGGCGCGCAATTTATCAGACGTTGCCGCTTTTGCCATTTTGGGTAAAGCTTTGGTTAAATGTTTTTCGGCCCAATAAATGTCTTTCAATTCATCTATAAACAGTTCATTCAATGCCGAGTCCTGTACCTCCAATGTTTGTTCAGGAGCTTTTGTTTTGGTAGTTGCCATGAGTAAATGTTTTTTAAGTTTATGTGAAAAATTAAATGCAAAGGCAGTGCCAATTAATCTATTTATCAATAATATTAATTATTATGAAACAACCTCAGCGAATGAACGCGTGTTCCGGGTAATGTTTTGTATAGTTTTTAAACTCACCAGTGTATCGAAAATAGTACCATATACGCTACGACATTTTCAGGAATTAAGTCATGACGTTTCAAGGTTTTTCGGGGGAATAAAAAGCCCTCATTTCCAGGTACCCACCCATCAGGTATTGGAATTTACATAAACATTTCGCACAAACGCTGGCTAAAACTCACCCGGTCGAGGCTGCGCCCTCTTTCTGAAATTTTACCCCACCCTACAATGAAATGCCTATAAGTTACTGACTACCAATATAAAATCCGTCATTGCGAGGCACGAAGCAATCCCCGACTTGCTAAGTCCCACATAGCTCGGGATTGCTTCGTGCCTCGCAATGACGGTGTGTTTTTTTAATTTTAGCAGCTTTAAAACTTATTGTCGAAAAAAGCCAACCGCACTTCCCTGCCTTTAAAACAGAAGCCATATATATTCCGCTATAATTGTTATTATTGCGGCAATGGGGTTTTTACAGCTGCCCGGCCTGGGCAAAGTGCATTTTCATGAATATGGTACCGGCTCAAAACCGTTACTCGCGTTCCACGGTTATGGGATGACCGGCAGGCAGTTTCATGTGCTCGAAAAATCGTTGCTAACTAAATACCACGTATATGGTTTCGATCATTTTTTTCATGGCGAGAGCCGTTTAGATGGGTGGACAGATAAACAGATCCGCGCCGGGATGACAAAAAAAATGATGTATACCTATTTGCAGGAATGGTTTAAGGTTTACGGAGAGCAACGGATCTCGATATTAGGCTATTCGTTAGGTGCAAACCTGGGGCTTACACTGGCCGAAGAATATGCACATTTAATTGATGACCTGATACTTATTGCACCCGACGGGCTTAGCGTACACACCGGCTTTTATATTTTAACACACCATGTATTGGGGAAACCGCTTTTCCGCCTGGCTACAAAAAGCAAATGGCTGGCGCCCTTTATATTAAAAACCGTAAAGGCCTTTGGCGTTATTGACGAAAGCCTTTACCAGATTGCCTATAACGAAATAGATACCGAACAAAAGCGGCTTGATGCCTATTATACTTTAAATTTGATAAAGTTGCTAAGGCCCGATGTGGCAAAATTAGCCGCGCTTGTTAATCAATATAACATCAATTGTACACTGATATTTGGCACGGGCGACCACCTTTTTCCAAAATCGGTTGCTAAAAATTTTATTGCCATGATAAACAATCCCAAAGTACACGAAGTTAAAATGGGGCATTGGCTGGTTACAAAAGCATTGGATGAACATTTGATACGTTAATTTATGCTACCTACACGCAAAACCGATTTTTGGAGCGCCATGTTTTTACGTTATGTAAGGTTAAGCACAGGCCGAAACTTTAAAGCCGTGCACATAATTCCGTTTGAGCCCAAACCCGGTCATTCTGTTTTAATGCTTTGCAATCATTTTAGCTGGTGGGAAACTTTTTTAACCAACCTGAGCGCCGCCGATAGCCTTAAGCGCCGCTGGCATGGCATGATGCAGCAGGACCAGGCTATGAAACATTGGTACCTGCGTTATATAGGGTTGTTTGGCATCAAAAAAGGATCGCGGGAGATACTGGCCTCGCTAAACTATGCGGCCGGTTTGTTGCAGGATAGCCGGAACATGATTGTTGTATGCCCCCAGGGCGAGATCCGCTCAAATCATGAAACGTATATCCATATTGAAAAAGGGGTTTATAAATTAACCCAGTTAATTGAAGCGCCTTGCCAGGTGGTTTATCACTGCATATTAATTGATTATTTTGAAAGCCTGAAACCAAGCGCGTATATTCACCAATTTGACTGCGGTGTAGCCGGCGAATTCACTTTCGACGAGCTAAAGCAACGTATTAATGATTTTCACCAACAGGCGCTTACAAACCAAATTAACATGAAACACTAATTTTAAGGCAGTAGGCAGTAGGCAGTAGGCAGTAGGCAGTAGGCAGTAGGCAGTAGGCAGTAGGCAGTAGGCAGTAGGCAGTAGGCAGTAGGCAGTAGGCAGTAGGGGCAAGTTGACTTAACGAAGATTGTTTTAACTATTTAACATAATCACAACTCACAACTCACAACTCACAACTCACAACTCACAACTCACAACTCACAACTCACAACTCACAACTCACAACTCACAACTCACAACTCACAACTCACAACTCACAACTCACAACTCACAACTCACAACTCACAACTCACAACTCACAAC
>NZ_JBFUCY010000023.1:0-97092 GCF_056404995.1 Mucilaginibacter sp. P2_A5 | reverse complement strand
TACACCTGTCAAAGCTATAAAAGATCAGGCTGAAGTACTTAAACAAAGAGATAAAGCGGCAAATGACCTATTTAACGCTGCCGTATCGACCGTCAGGCAACCCATTGAATCCCTGTTCAATTGGCTGATTGAAAAAACAGACTTACAACGAGCGAATAAAGTCAGGTCTACTAACGGATTACTCGTCCACGTTTTTGGAAAAATTGCTGCCGCTTTTATCTATCTTATTTTTTAACCCTTGATTCGCATAACTACTTGATACTAATTGCCCGATGTTAATTCTTAGTGAACACTATCGCGTAATGCTTTAATTTCGTCATGCGCATCCAGTATTTCGAATTGTTGCCTGGTTATCAGGTCGCGTAAAAATGCCGGAATGTAATCTTCATCCAGGGCTTGCCGGTAGGCTTTTACGATAGCGTCTTCTCCAAATTCGCACTCTTCTAAAATATCGTGCGTATCATGAGCGGTAAACGCGGCCTTTACATCCAGCCAGGCACGGTGTATTTTACCACCGGTTGAAGTGCCTGTGTCAATATCTTTTCCCAACACTTCAACCTCTTTGCCCAATTCATTTTTATAACGGTTGCTTGCGTCAATTAAACTTAAAAAAAGCACCCTCAAATCGGTCTCGCCGTCCTTTAAATCTTTAAGGGCTCGTTCATAACCCTTTATCCTGTCGTTATTAATCTGAACCAGGTCATTTAAAACTTCTGCTGTTGCTTGTGTATTTTCCATGATAAATTATGTTTTATACAATTACAACCTGTCAAAAATCAAATTGTTTAACTAAATAAATAAAAAATATATTACTACGAAATATTCTATTTCACTTTCTAAATAATGAAATAAGCCATACAATAACCAGGATAACAACAATAACTGATATAATGCCAACTACGGCACCCGCTTTAAATATGCCTGTAATAACCGAGCAGCCGCTTAAGGTAAAAATGACCAGTCCGATCATCAGTAAATGGATCTTTTTCATAACAATATTTTGAGGTAATGAAGTGCATACCGATGGCATTTTGCCATCCTGTTCTAGGCGATACAAGAATCAAGCCTCTTTTTGAATACTTATTCTTAATAACCACAACAACCAAAGTGCCTAAAATTATGATAGTCTGTACAGTAAAATATACAGTTACCCCTGCCAGGTCCACGTAAATATTAATCAATCAAATACTGGCACAACGGAGTGAATTGATGATCTATTGTACCACAAGCCATTTATTCATTATTTAAATTGTCAAATAATGAATAATCAGCAAACAATTTAAAAACCGGAACGTTTATTGCATGCTATATGTTGAGAAGAAAGTATCAATAACATTTCAGCTACAAAAAACATAGGTATTAACATACTTATAGTGCATGTTTTCGTTAAATTTTAGCCGATGCCGAAATCTTTTCATAATTTTGAATTATCTATTTATAATTACGTTTTACTATGATTTTTGAAATACAATCGAACATTAAATGCGAAAATTGCATAAAATGTGGAACCAGGCCTCATGTTGAACAATCAAAAAAATATTGGATTGTTGCCTGCCCCAATAAAAAATGCAACAATTTCGTGAAAGATGAGACGGTTAACATTGAAGGTTGGAACAGGCTAAACAAGAGTAACGCCAACATTGCGCCAAACCAAAACTTTAAGAAAACCGCTTAAGCCTTCCGCCAATATTTGTAAATAAAACAACACTATACCTAAGCGCTTTTTCGGGCAGATGTTTAATTTTGCCGGCTACTAAAGCAGCCCATGGTTAAAACAACTTTTTCTATAAACAACGCCACGGTAAGATTTTTGAACAACACCCTGTTCAAAAATCTTACGTTTGCAATAAACAGGGGCGAAAACTGGGCGCTCGTAGGCCCAAGTGGTTCGGGCAAAAGTGCCTTGCTGCAAACCATAGCCGGCCGTTTTAATATTACCGGCGGCTCTGTTACTTATCACTTTGAAAACGGGCCTGATGGTAAAATACCGGCTACCGGCGGCACAAGCATTAAAACAAAATTAATTGCCATTGTTGAGCCCAGGCATCATTTTCGAAATTTATCAAACACCTCCGACTTTTATTATCAACAGCGTTATAACTCGTCCGACTCGGAGGATGCTTTAACCGTTAATAATTATTTAAACAACATTATCAGCGAAGCCCCAGGTGGATACTGGACTTTAACCAGGGTAATGTTGTTATTAAACCTTGATTATCTACGGAATAAACAACTGATAAAATTATCAAACGGCGAAACAAAACGCCTGATGCTTGCCGCTGCCCTACTTAAAAACCCGGTTTTATTATTGCTCGATAATCCGCTAACCGGCCTTGATGTAAAAACAAGACAGGAGTTTAACGGCATTATCAGGCAGATAACCGCATCGGGCATTAATTTAATTATTGCTACCCCGCCGCATGAAATTCCCGAAGCTATTACCCACGTAGCGGTGTTAAAAGATGGTGCAATTATTCATGAAAGCACCAGGGCCGACTTTAAACCAGAGCAGTTTATTGACAATGTTAGCGATAGTATTGACATGACAGCGCTTAGCGGGTTATTAAACACTGGGAAACCGCGTGCAACTTATAACCATATTGTAAAAATGGAAAAGGTGCACATTCAATACGGTGACAAAGTAGTGCTGGATGATGTAAACTGGGAGATTAAAACAGGTGATCGCTGGGCTTTGCTTGGCCCTAACGGCGCGGGCAAATCAACATTACTTAGTTTGATAAATGGCGATAACCCGCAGGCTTACGCCAACCACATTGTTTTATTTGATAAAAAACGGGGAACCGGCGAAAGCATCTGGGATATAAAAAAGAAAATAGGTTTTGTATCGCCGGAGCTGCACCAATATTTCGCTACCGATAACAGTTGCCTGCAGGTAGTTGAATCGGGATACTACGATACGCTGGGACTATTCAGGCCAAGCAACCCGCAAATGGCGGCTATTGCCTTGCAATGGATGAAAACACTTGAAATTGACCAATATGCCCGGGTACTTTTAAAAAACATACCGGCAAGTGCTCAGCGTTTATGCCTGCTTGCCAGGGCATTGATAAAAAACCCTTCACTCCTTATTTTTGATGAACCCTGCCAGGGCATGGATGACCATCAACAACTTCATTTTAAAAACCTGGTAGATACCATTTGCAAATTAAGCAATGTAACCCTGATTTACGTAACCCACTACCAGCATGAAATCCCAAACAGTGTTGATAAGGTTTTAACGCTGGATAAAGGGAAAGTTGTTTATTAGTTCATTGGTTCATTGGTTCATTGGTTCATTGGTTCATTGGTTCATTGGTTCATTGGTTCATTGGTTCATTGGTTCATTGGTTCATTGGTTCATTGGTTCATTGGTTCATTGGAACGCGGGCATAGTGGGCATGCAGGACAAAAAGCTTTCCGGCGGATTGCCAATCCCACCAGAAAAGACTAACGAACCAGCGAACCAATGAACGAACAGACAAGACTAATGAACTAATGAACAAGTGAACCAATGAACGATGTCAGTCCCCCGGCTCGTAATCAACCGGCAGCAAATCGCATAGTTTGGCTTTTGACCAGGTGCCTTCGTAAAGCGGGGCGGGATTTGATATTACGGTGCCATTGTTATCAAACAAGGCGTATGTTCCGTAAAGGGAGATGATGCTGGTTTCAAAGTTTTCCATATCCAGCGGGCGGTATACGTCCTTAAATTCGGTAAGCTCGTGTTTTTTAGTATATACCACGTACAAAAAGTGCGGAAAGGTAATGGCATAAATGCCAGCCTCGGGCGTGCTGCGCAAAATCTCCATCGGCTGGTAGGGTATTTTCACCACGTTTTCATCGCTCCATTTGGTTAGGTTGCTTAGTCTGTACCAGTGCATAACCGAATCGCGGTTGGTTTCTTTAAACCTTTTTATTTTTTGCTGAATCAGCTCTTCGGGTGGCCGTTCGGGGTTGAGGGCACGGATAAAGTCGTGGGCTTCAAACCCCTCTTCCGTTAGTTTATCTTTATATAACGCCCTGAAAAAATGCTGGGGCGAGCCGTAGTAAGCTTCTTCGCGCTTATGTTTCCATAGTTTTTTTTGCTCGGCCGATCCCGGCAGGTTTTCAAACAAGGCCCTGCCCGAGTATTGTATGGTATGCTCAATACCATCGCTCACAAAGTTTTTAAGTAAATATTTGGTGCGGTACCCTAAAGCCCTGTTCTCAACCACCAAAAACTCGTCGGCATCGGCTTCCAGCCGCTGTTTGCTGCGGTGGTAATTAAGGTTAAGAACGCGCGGATTAAGCACCTTGCACAATTTAGAATTTTCGGTAGTACCAATGAATTCTTTCCTGAACTGCTCGTAGTTTTTTTTCCAGTCGGCATTGCTGCTAATCACTACTTCGCGCAGCATGAGTATTTTTTGGGTAAGCGATATCTCGAGCTTTAAGGGCACGTGGCCTACCTGCACCGTTTGCGAGTAATCCTCATATCCCACAACAGTAACAATAAGGTCATATTGGCCGGGCCTAATGCCCGATAGGGTGAATGTACCATCCTCGGCAGTTGATGTACCATATGTGGCGTTATTTAAAAACACGCTGGCATTGGCCAATGGCGATTTACTTTCGCCATGTACCACCCGGCCCGTAATGGTTGCGGTTTGCGCCAAAACAACAAACGGGAACAGTAAAAACAAAATCAGGGATAACCGGTACAGCCGCATCAATATTGTAAAATATCCAATTTTAGTTCAAGCTATCAAAAAAACACATTTTTTATGAACACAGGATGAATTCTTTTACTTTTTGTTTTGTATTGATACACTGTGTGTACCACTACAGCACGAGACAAAATGTTATAAAAAACCAAGTAATAAAATTTCAAGCCCCTCTTTCCGGCAAAGCCGAAGAGAGGGTGGCGGGCGCAGCATCGCCGGGTGAGTCTTCGCCGCCACGCAATATGCATCCCCTCGTTAAAAGCATAAAGCATTGATAAACCAAATTTAAACAGCTTCTCAGAATTTAAGATTTCGGGCTAAAGATCATCCGTCAATTTTTCGCTGACACGACACCATACCGGTTAAGTTGATTCCAGATCACTCACCACTCACTACTCACTACTCACAACTCCCCCACTCACTACTCACCACTCACTACTCACCACTCACAACTCACCACTCACAACTCACCACTCACAACTCCCCCACTCACCACTCACCCTACTGTTTCCCCCAATAATAATTCACGCCAAAACCAATATTGGTATTAAGCCCTATGTTGAAGGAATTGGCTTTGGTTTGATAATCATGAGTATACAATATGTTACCAAAACCAAGATTTACAGCCAGCTTCTTAGTGGCAAAAAATACAATGTTGGGGTTGCCGCCAACGCTTATCGAGCCCGATTTAAAATTGTTGATATCATTTGCTTCAGTAATCCCAAACTGCGGGAATATGCCAATCCTGTCATTCAGCATGCAATAGTACCTGAAGTGGATGCCTAACGATAGAGCTTCGGTGTGGTATTTATGATCATAGCGGTAACTGGTGGTGCCGCTACCTGCAAATGCGGTGTAAACAGATGTTTCGGTACCGCCGGTACGCGAATAACCAGGCTGAATGCCAATAGCCCAGTTTTTTGATAGGAACATCCCAAAATCGGGGTTAATTTGCAGGTTAGATATACCATGATTGGTATAAATCGTAGTACCAGCCGCGAACGAATAGATGTTGGTGTAACCGTACCCGTCGTAATTGTAGTTAAGGCTACCGCCGGTGTAATACCGGCCCGTGCCAATTTGAGCTTTTGCCGCAACAGATGCCGCCACGATAAATAAAAATGTAAATAAGTGTTTTTTCATTGCTGAATTTTATAGGTTTAATGGCGAAAGCAATGGGATATAACCACCAGGCAATAAAACAGATAAGGTAAAGTATTGCAGTATGGTTAACATCTCATGCATCCTTTATTACGGCTTTAAACGTAAAAGTGATACTAAAGGTTAGCACAAAATAACAAACAATAGCCCCAATCAACAAAAAGCCTATCTTTGCGCCATGGGTGTATCTTTTGAAGAATTTAATTTTAACCGGCAAATTTTAAACGCTATAGCCGATGCCGGTTATACCGAAGCTACGCCGATACAGCAAAAAGCCATCCCCCCTATCATGAACGGCCAGGATGTGATGGGCATAGCGCAAACCGGTACCGGTAAAACCGCCGCCTACGTTTTGCCCATCATTATGAGGCTTAAATATGCCCAGGGCGAAGCCCCGCGCGCGCTCATTATTTCGCCAACGCGCGAACTGGCCATGCAGATTGAGGAAAACGTTAAAACCTTTGCCGCCAATACCGATTTACGGGTTGTAGTACTATACGGCGGCCTGGGCCCAAAAACACAGATAGAGAACCTTAATAAAGGTGTAGACATTATTGTAGCCACCCCCGGCCGCTTTATGGATTTATACCTGGCCGGCCATATTGTTACCAAAACCCTACAGGTACTGGTACTTGACGAAGCGGATAAAATGATGGACATGGGCTTTATGCCCCAGATTAACCGCTTGCTGGAAGTGGTACCGGTAAAAAGGCAAAACCTGCTTTTTTCGGCCACCATGAGCGATAAAATTCATGAGCTATCCAATAACTTCCTGGAGTATCCAACCATTATTGAGGTTACCCCGCAGGCAACGCCCGCGCAAACGGTAAACCAGTTGCTGTACTATGTACCCAATGTTAAAACCAAAATTCACCTGCTAAAAAAACTGCTGGAAGCCGAGGGAGAGATTACCAAGCTGATGATATTTTGCAAAACCCGTGTTGTTGCCGATGATGTTTACAAATTCCTGCTGCGTAAATTTGGCGAAGGGGGAGTTAAAGTGTTACATGCCAATAAAGGGCAAAATACCCGTATTAACTCCATCAACTCGTTTAAAAACGATGAGGTTAAAATATTGGTGGCAACAGATGTGGCATCGCGCGGTATCGATGTAAGTGATGTAAGCCATGTGATTAATTTTGATGTACCTGTTGTAATAGAGGATTATGTACACCGGATAGGTCGTACCGGCCGGGCCCTGCAATCGGGCGAGGCCATTACTTTTTGCGGCCCTGCAGAGGAGTATTATCTTAAAAAGATAGAAAAACTCATTAAGCAAAGCATCCCGGTTTCGGCCATCCCGGATGATGTTTTTATCGAGGAAACAGGCTACGATGAGCGCCAGGAAATTGCGAAGGAAATTGATATGCAAAAGCGTAAAGACGATCCGGATTTTAAAGGCGCTTTCCACGAAAAGAAAACCCTCAATCAGCATAAAAAATTCGACGAGGCCAAGAATAAGGTAAAATATGGCAAAGCCTACAAGGCAGCCGGCGGAAAAACAAGGTCATCATCGTCCCGAAAAAAACGTTAACCGATTTTAAAAACCTCAACATAAATTATTAGATGAAATTGCGCATTACCCCGTTAAATTTTGCCACCACATTTTTTTTGGTGGTAGCCGTTTACATCTGGATAAATGGGGCAGCCATTGCCGGCCGGCCGTTAGAAAACTGGAGCGGCACCATAGGTTGGATCTTCATATTATTTGCGGCGGTTGTATTTTTTATGGACCTCATGTTCCGCAACTTTTTTGCCGAGCTTAAAAAACTATGGATTATTGAGTTGTGCGTAATAGCCTTAATAGCTGTGATCTTTTTCCTGGTTAGGTAAACATGATAAATATTAGTGTGAATCCCTTTAATTCAGCAACCTCAGCGATAAAAGCGTTTCATTAGCAGCCAGGAATCGCTTTTAAATTTAAAGATAAAAAGGAGGCACCTACGGAGCCAAATTGTGTGGGTGGATGTAGTGCTATAAACACGTGACTCCGCTGGAGTCGAAGGCTCCGGGTTTATAACTCCAGCGGAGTTTCGTGTTTATAGTAAAAAAAGCAATAGTTTTAGGCTCCGTAGGTGCCTCCTGTTTTAAAAGCGATTCCCTCCATTAGCAGCATAGTGCTTCAATTATATTTGATATAAATTGTATATTTATTATTGAAGTATCAATCAAATAATCATGAGCGACAAAGAGTTGAAAATATATCTTTCCAAAATAAGAAAGGAAGCTAATGATATTGCTAAAGATGAGGATAAATCAAAAAAGTTCCTGATTGATATCGGATTACTCAACCGGGAAGGAAAAGTAAAAAGACAATATAGAGATATATGTATTCCGATAGATCAGGATTGATATCGAATTGCTTCAAAAATTAAATACTTCAAAAATTACAAACTCATTATAATCCAGTCGTTTTAAAATAACCTACTTTTGCGACTTCAATAAAACAGAAAATGAAAACCGCCGAAATAAAGCTCACCGTCACACTCGACGATAATAACGTGCCCGAAAACATTATGTGGGAATCAACCGATTCGCAATCAAAAGAGGCATTGCCTGTAAAATCGTTCATGCTGGCCCTGTGGGACCAAAGCTATAAAAACACCCTGCGCATTGACCTATGGACCAAAGATATGCCAGTGGATGAAATGAAACGCTTTTTTTACGAAACCCTGCAAACCATGGGCGACAGCTTTTTACGCGCCACCGGCGAAAAAAACATTGTTGAAGACCTGCGCGACTACTGCGCCCACTTTGCCGATAAAATGGAAATTAAACAATGATTTTAGTATCAAGTAGTAAGTATCAAGTATCAAGATTTTTTGCCTTCGGGACAAAAGACCTTTGGCCTAAAAGAGAAATTAATGCTGTCTTGCTACCTGATACTAAACTAATTGTAGCTGTCTTGATACTTACTACTTGATACTAATTTAAACTGTAGCTATCTTACTACTTGATACTTACTACTTGATACTAATTTAAACTGTAGCTGTCTTACTACTTGATACTTACTACTTGATACTAATTTAAACTGTAGCTGTCTTACTACTTGATACTTACTACTTGATACTATTTCACCATGCGCCTTAGTTCAATTTTTTCATTTGTGGGCTTTGTATTGCTTTTTGCAGGTACTTACTGCCCGTTGTTACGCCCCTTCCATTTATTTAACTGGAATGTTTACCAGCTTAACAAGCCTTACGGCATAGTACTTTTACTGGTAGCCGTTATTGGCATTATTTCCTCATTTTTAAATCAGCATAAAATAACCCGCGCCGCAGCATGGACATCGCTTACGTTGGTGGTGCTGTTGCTGATAGCGGCTGTTATAAAGGTTGAAACTACCTTCAGTTTTATTCCTTTCCATAAGTTCGACTCGCTTTTAACCAGGCAAATCAAATTTAAATGGGGCTGGTTTGTATTGTTTGCAGGCCCGGTGCTGGCGCTTATTGGTGCTTTAAGCGGCAAGCCCAAAAACATTGCGGCACCGCCCGAAGCTGTTTAACAAAACCAAATCATTCCTGATATGTTTATTGCTGCATGCTTTTACGTAAACATGTTTTTTTTAAACATATTTGTATCCAGATAAATAAGATCTATTGATGGTTAAATTTTCCTTTCGCCAGCAGGTAGTAACCGGCTTTGCTATATCTATTGTACTGGTTTTTGTAGTGGGTATTTTGGCGTATAAAAGTATTCGCCAGTTAGAAGAAGATAATACCTGGGTTGACCATACCGAGCATGTCATCAAATCCTCAACCAGCCTGCTTCAGCACATGATTGATGCCGAAACCGGGATGCGTGGTTTTGCAGCTACCGGCGACAAGGTACTTCTTGAACCCTATAACGAAGCACTGCCACTTATTGATGCCGATTTGACGGAATTAAAAACGCTCACAAAAGATAACGGCGACCAGGTGAAACGCCTGGATACGCTTATCACTTTTGTTAATTCGCAACGTAATTACCTGAAAGAAAATATCGAGGCCCGCAACAGTAAGGGGCTCGAATTTATGGTTGCCAGCCATATGTTTATAAAGGGCAAGCAAAATATGGATATGATACGTGCATTAATTGGCCGTATTGACGATACAGAAAACAATTTGCTTGGTATCCGTAAAAAAGCAACCGAAAAAGCTTCAACACAGGCCATTTACGTAATCATTTACGGCTCGTTAATATTCCTGTTCATTATCCTGCTTTTGTTCCGCTACATTCAGGGTGCTTTTGATAAGCAAAAGAAAACCGAAGAAGAAGTCAAAATTGCAAATGCCGAGTTGGGGATAGTAATTGCCGAAAACGAGGCTAAAAACTGGCTGCTTACTGGCACAGGAGCCCTTAACGAGAAAATGCAGGGCCAGCAAAGCGAAAAAGAATTATCAAAGAGTATCCTGTCTGAAGTTTGTGCCTATGCCAAAGCTGCCGCAGGTACATTTTATCTATATGATGATAGGGAACAACAACTGGAGTTATATGCTTCATACGCTTTTCATAACCCCGAACTATTAAAAACAAAGATACAGTTATCAGAAGGCTGGCTTGGCCAGGTTGCGGAAGACGAAAAGGCGGCAGTGGTGAAAGGCAAACTGAATAATAGCCTGGAACTGTCGTCATCAGTAGTAAAAGATGTGCTGACCGAAACATTTATTGTCCCTTTCTTTTTTGATAAAAAATTGAAGGGGGTAATGGAGGTTGCCTTTACCGGCGAACTGGCCGAAAAACACCGCGGGTATATTTTGGCCGTTACTAACGATATAGGCATAGCGATGAACACCGCCCAGGCCCGTACCATTATGCACGACCTGTTTGAAGAAACCCAGCAACAGGCCGAAGAGCTGCAGGCGCAACAGGAAGAGATGCGTGTTACCAACGAAGAACTGGTAAACAAAACAGAAATGTTGCAGGCATCGGAAGAAGAGCTGCGTGTGCAACAGGAAGAATTGCGCACCATTAACGCCGAACTTGAAGAGAAAGCAAGCCTGCTGGAAGAAAAGAACCATGCCATTGAAGAAGCCCGTGCAGCTATTGACATGAAAGTTGAAGAACTGGAGACTACCGGCAAATACAAATCGGAGTTTTTAGCCAACATGAGCCACGAGCTGCGTACGCCGCTTAACAGTATCCTGGTGCTGGCGCGTATCCTGAAAGATAATAAACCATTGAACCTGTCAGAAGATCAGATTAAATATGCCAGTGTAATATTCAACGCCGGCAATGATTTGCTTACGCTGATAAACGACATTCTTGACTTATCCAAAATAGAATCGGGCAAACTGGATATGCAAAATGAGGATATCAGCGTATCAGATATTGCAGGCGATATGGAAATGCTGTTTGCCGAAGTAGCAAGCAATAAAAAAATAAACTATACCACCAACATCGCCAAAGATGTCCCGCAAACCGTATTTACTGATAAGGTAAGGGTTGAGCAGGTGATAAAAAACCTCCTCTCCAACGCGTTTAAGTTTACGCCCGAGAATGGTTCAATTTCGATAAGTGTAAAACCAGGCCAGAAAGAAAAAACCATCAGCTTTGCCATCAAGGATTCGGGCATTGGTATCCCGGCCGAAAAGCAGCGGATCATATTTGAAGCTTTTCAGCAGGCCGATGGCTCTACCAGCCGTAAATATGGCGGCACGGGGTTGGGGCTGTCCATCAGCCGCGAGCTGGCAATATTACTGGGGGGCAGCATAAGCATGACCAGCGAACCAGGAGTAGGCAGCGAGTTTATATTGACAATTCCGTTCGAGGCCAAAATAGTGACGGTTATTGACGAAGAGGTACCACCGGCCGCCCAAGCATTTAAGGCCGAAAGCAGTTTCCTGAAACCGGCTAAAGTGATAACCAGGGAAGACAACCGCGAACCATTGGTAGTAATTGTAGAAGACGATAAAAACTTTGCCCACATATTGCAGGATTACGCCCGCGATCATGGATACAAATCTATCATGGTTCATGAGGGCATGCATGCCGTTGAAATTATTAAAGAGGCTAAGCCCGACGCTGTAATACTGGATATTATGCTGCCCGGCAAGGATGGCTGGCAGATATTGAAAGAATTGAAGGCCGATGATGCCATTATGCATATCCCCGTACACCTCATGTCGGCGGGTGAGGCAGCGGCCAACCGTGTGCGCAAGGAAGGCGCCATCAGCTTCCTTAAAAAACCCATCAATACCGAAACGCTGGATAAGCTGTTTGCCGATATTATGCTGCAAAACGGCACCCGGTTTAAGCAAATACTGCTGGTTGAAGACCACAGGGCGCAAAGCCAGGCCTTAAAAGATATGATGCAAGGCCAGGGTATCACTGTCGACCAGGCCTTTGATGGCGCTTCGGCATTCAGGATGCTGCATGAAAACGAATACCAATGCGTAATTCTCGACCTTAACCTACCCGACATTTCGGGGTTAGACCTGCTGGATAAGATAAAAGAAGTTGACCGCTTTGCCGCTTTGCCGGTAATTGTAAACACAGCAATGGAACTGGATAAAGCATCGGTAAACAGGCTGATGCAATATGCCAACGCCATGGTGGTTAAAACCAATAAGTCGGCAGATAGGCTGATTGATGAGGTAAACCTGTTCCTAAACAAAATCAGTGAATCGGCAGGTAGTTCCCAGCAGGCATCGGCGCCAATATCAAAACCCAAATTGCCAACCAAAGGCAAGGAAGCCATAAAGGGTAAAAAAGTGCTTATTGTTGACGATGACATGCGCAACATTTTTGCCCTGAGCAGCGCCCTGCAAGGCTATGACCTGGTTGTAGAGATTGCTAACGACGGCGAAGAGGCCATTGCCAAACTGGAGGAGATACCCAACATTGATATAGTGCTGATGGATATCATGATGCCTAAGATGGATGGCTATGAGGCCATGAGGTATATTCGCAAGCAAAACAAATGGGCCAAGTTGCCTGTAATAGCTTTAACCGCAAAAGCCATGAAAGACGACCGCGAAAAGTGTATAGCCGCCGGTGCCAATGATTATATTACAAAACCGGTTGATATGGACAGGCTGATTTCATTGATGCAATTGTGGCTGGAAAGCTAATTTATGACCGATACTAATCTACCTATAACAGCATCGCAGATAACCGAACTAATTGACCTTGTAAAAAAGGTACATGGTTTTGATTTTTCGGGCTATACCAAAGCGTCATTAAAGCGAAGGATTACCAGGATCATGCAGCTTAAAAAGCTAAGCTTTTATGATCTTAAGCACGTCCTGGTAAACGACCAGGGGTTTTTCCAGGAATTTTTGGAAGAGATAACCGTGAACGTAACCGAGATGTTTCGCGATCCCTCGTTTTATAAGGGTGTAAACAACCAGGTTATACCGTATCTTTCCACTTATCAGCATTCCAAAATCTGGGTAGCCGGCTGCTCTACCGGCGAGGAGGTGTATTCAATGGCCATCCTGTTGCGCGAGGCCGGCTTAAGCAACAAATCGTTCATTTACGGCACCGATATCAATACCGAGGTACTTAGGGAAGCACGCCGCGGTATTTACAGCCTGCGCAACATAAAAAGTTATGCCGAAAATTATCAATTTACGGGTTTAAAAGGCTCCATTTCAGATCATTTTACTATCTTGTACGATGCAGCTTCCATACACAATGAATTGAAGCAAAATACGTTATTTTCGGTACATAACCTGGTTTCAGATGGTATATTCAACGAGTTTCAGCTTATAAGTTGCCGTAACGTGTTCATTTATTTTGAAACTGAACTACAGGAACGTATCCTGGAGCTATTTTATAAAAGCTTGTGCCCTTTGGGCTATTTGTGCCTGGGGAGCAAGGAAACAATCCGGTCGGATACTTTTAAAAGGAAGTTTAAGGTGATTAATTCAAAAGAAAATATTTACCAAAAAATTGGCTCCTGATAAAAACCTGGTTGAACGATGGAAAACTGCCGAAATACTGCTGCTCGGTGGCTCTGCCGGTTCGTTTAAACTATTGTTCCAGATAGTTAAATTGTTTGCGCCCAACCTAAACAAAACGGTAATTATTGTAATTCACCGCAAAAAGA
Organism: Mucilaginibacter sp. P2_A5; assembly: GCF_056404995.1. Lineage (NCBI taxonomy): Bacteria > Pseudomonadati > Bacteroidota > Sphingobacteriia > Sphingobacteriales > Sphingobacteriaceae > Mucilaginibacter > Mucilaginibacter sp. P2_A5. Next base: position 83,196 of record NZ_JBFUCY010000023.1, on the reverse strand, counting down.
ACTTTTTTAGCGAAATTGAAAAACTCTTCGCCGAAAACAGCCGGATGATGATGCGTGAAATTGAGGATAAGGATATCTTAAACAAGGGTACCATTTATATAGCTCCTGCAAATTATCATACTTTAATTGAAAAGGAAGGAACATTCGCGCTCGATGTATCAGAGTCGGTGTGGTTTTCAAAACCATCAATTGATGTAACCTTTGAAAGCGCTGCCGAAGTTTACAAAGAGCGGTGCATGGCCATACTGTTATCTGGTGCAAACCAGGATGGTGCAGAGGGCTTGCTTAAATTACGAAACAGCGGCGCCACAACCATTGCCCAGCATCCCGACGATGCAGAGATGGACGAAATGCCGGCGGCGGCAATTAATATTGGCGCCGCAGAATATATTTTACATACTGACGAAATTTTTAAATTATTAAGCACATAGTATTTCACCATACACTAATCAATATTACATGACCCCTGTGAATATTCTTATTGTTGATGACAGAGAAGAGAACATCATAGCGCTTGAGGCCTTATTAAAACGCGATGATATCCGTATATTTTCTACAACATCCCCCAACGAGGCGCTTAAGATAGCCTGGGAAACGCAAATTGCCATAGCATTGGTGGACGTACAAATGCCCGAAATGGATGGATTTGAGCTGGTTGAAATGCTTAAATCGAACCCGAGGACTAAAGATATTATGGTAATTTTTGTTACTGCTATATCAAAAGAAACCAAATACGCTGTTAAAGGCCTCGGCACCGGCGCCGTTGATTACCTTTATAAACCACTCGATCCCTATATAACATCGGCCAAGGTTGATTCATTTGTTCACCTGGCCCGCGCACAGGCCGAAATTAAGCTCAAAAACAATGAGCTGCAAAACTACTCGATAGTTGTAAAAAATTCGGCAGATATTATTTGTTCTGTTGACGCCCAAACCCTGCGGATTGAAAATATTAACCCCGCAGTAGAAAGTATTTTGGGCTTTAAACCCGACGAATTACAAGGTACAAGCATTGTTAACCTTGCTATTGCCGAGCACCAGCCGGCATTCAGACACAAACTGGGCGAAATTATTAAAGATAACCTGGCCTTCGCCGTATTTGAAGGAAGGTTTGAACGGTTTGATAAACGGGTAATATGGGGAGAGTGCCGGGCATCGTACCACAATAAAATGATATTTATCAATATCAGCGATATATCGCCCCAAAAAAGTTACCAGGAACAACTTATCAAATCAAAAGACCAGGCAGAATACACCAAAAAGGTTAAGGAAACTTTTTTGGCCAATATGAGCCATGAACTGCGAACCCCGGTTAACGGCATTATTGGCATTACCGCTATGTTACTTAAAACTAATATAGACGATCAGCAAAAGGGAATGCTTGATCTTTTGGAAACTTCATCAAAATCATTATTGGGGGTTATTAATGACGTGCTGGATATCTCCAAAATCGAGGCTGGTAAATTTAATATCACCCGTACGGCAAGTAATGTACATGAAATCGTAAAATCGGCATTTGACCTCCTTAAATTCAGGGCCGATGAAAGCAATATTGAGTTTTTGCTGGAGATGGATGCTGATGTGCCCCAAAACCTGATGGTTGATTCGTTGCGCTTAAACCAGATATTGATGAACCTGCTGAGCAACGCCATTAAGTTTACCGAAAGGGGTTATGTAAAGCTAAAGGTATCGGTTATGCAAAGGCATGCCGATAAAGTAAAGATAAAATACAGTGTTGAAGATACAGGTATTGGAATTCCCCCCGATAGGATTAACCGGGTATTTGAGTCGTTTGAACAAGCCGCAGAAGATACAGTTAGTAAATATGGCGGTACGGGCCTTGGGCTTGCTATTGTAAAAAGACTGGTTGAGCTTAAAGGCGGCGAGCTTACAGTAAGCAGCCAGATTGGTGTAGGCAGCACCTTCAGTTTTATTAACTGGCACACCATTGCGGCCAAACCGGTTGAAAAGATAGCTGTGAAGCCCGATAAAGCGCTTGCTCCTTTTATAAACATAAGCGTACTTGTTGCCGAAGACAATATGGTAAACCAGTTTATGCTATCGAAAATATTGAAAGATTGGCAGGTACAGGTAGATATGGTTGATAACGGCCGTAAAGCACTTGACAAGCTAAGGGCCAACCACTATGATATTGTATTGATGGATACGCATATGCCGGACATGAACGGTTATGAAACCGCCAAAACTATCCGGGTTGATTTTGAGGAACCTAAAAGAAGCATACCCATCATATCGCTTTCGGCCGCTTCATTTGGCCACGAACAGCAAGAGGCATTAACCGCCGGAATGAATGATGTGCTGTCAAAACCTTTTCAACCGTACCAGCTGCACGAAAAAATGAGCGTACTTTTAAATGTCGGCCTACAAAAGCTAAAAGTTTAACCTGGTTTGCCCCACGCCCATAACATTGGCCTCGTGCTGCAACAGCCATTGCTTGCGCCAAAGGCCGCCGGCGTAACCGGTTAAGCTGCCGTCTGAACCTATCACCCGGTGGCAGGGTACCACAACCCAAAGATGATTTTTTCCGTTGGCCGCCGCAATTGCCCTAATGGCCAAAGGGTTGTTCATCTGTTGAGATTGCTGGAGGTAAGTGGTTGTGGTACCGTACTCAATATTTAATAAACATTCCCAAACCTGCTGCTGAAAATCGGTACCGGGCTGCTTAATGGGAAAATCGAAGGTTTTCCTTGTGCCATCAAAATATTCCTGTAGCTGGTTAATAGCTAATTGAAGCAATGGCGTAGCCGGTGGCTCAATCTCATATTCCTCATCCCGGATAGAGATGCCCGAAATCAATTCATCAGTCTGCGTAATGCGGACTATTCCGATGGGGGTACGGTAATAGGCTATTGGCATGGGTTTGTTAATTGTATTCAAAATTAAAGAACTTTTTTCTAAGTTACTTTTCTGCAAAAATTCAGTCTTATTCTGTCCGCTCAGGGTCTCCTTGAAAAGGGACCCTGAGCGAGCCTGCTTAGTGTTACCCATATTGATAGTGCTACCCGAATCCCTCAGGGTCCTCTGTTCAGAGAGACCCTGAGGGTACTAAAAAAACTAAGTCGCTTTTCTGCAAAAAATCAGCCTTATTCGGCATAAATAGTTGCCTTTTTCATTTCATCGGCTAATCTGTGGATAGTATCTTCAATTTTTTTTGCCTGGTTAAATGACGGGTTTTTTACTCCCGAAGAATATTGGCGCAGCAAACCCGCATGAATACCTGCATGCTTAGCCACCTTACTAATATTTAAAAAATCAAATTCCTGGAATAATGCATACATATCATAAACATAATCGAACGATACATTATTAGGATCAATATTTTCAAACTCTTTTAGCAAGCTTTTAATCTTATGGTCAATATCCGCAAGGCTCGTTCCAAAATCTGATATCAGGTTATCGTTATAATTAACTCTTCCCCATAATCCACCTTCACCTTTTTCAACTACAAGTTCCATTTTAATTTTTTCCATGATTTATCAAGTTTACAATGCTTAAAAAAATCAAATAGTGGGGCTATTTAAGCCCCGCCTGTTTGAATATAGAATTCAACGTTCCCCTTGGTATGTCCCCCGAATGAACGGGAACAGTGACTTTACCGGGTTTTACTGGATGAACCAATTGTAAGTGACTGCCTTTTTGAGTTTTTTCAATCCAGCCATCAGCTTTCAGGGTTCGTATGAGTTCCTTTGAATTCATATGCAAAAGTAGCAAAAATGCTACTTTCTGTAAAATTTTTTTGTTTTTATTAATGGATTAGCGAAGCCGATTATGCGATTAGTGAGTTTAGACAAATGCCTGAAATCCCTTATTACAAATTATTACCTTTGCCACATGAAGCTTGTCCAGGAAACTATCCATTTATTAAAAAAAGAAATTTTGCTGGAGTGGCGGTCAAAATATGCTTTTAACGGGGTTTTGCTGTACGTGGTATCAACGGTATTCGTCTGCTATATTTCGTTTAACCAAAGTTCGGGCCTCAGCGGTACCACAGCCTACCCGCTGGTGTGGAATGTGTTGTTCTGGATTATTATGCTGTTTGCATCGGTAAATGCAATTGCTAAAAGCTTTATGCAGGAGAGCAAAAGCCGATTACTATATTACTACTCCATTGCCAGCCCGCAGGCTATTATACTTTCAAAAACCATATACAATATTTTGCTGATGACGCTCATCAGCTTTTTGGCCCTGTTGGTATACCAGGTTTTTTTTACCAATAAACTTGGCGACCTATGGTTTTATTTGCTGGCGGTTTTAATGGGCAGCATCAGTTTTTCAACAGTATTTACCATGATATCGGGCATAGCATCAAAAGCTGGCAATAATGGTACGCTTATGGCCATCCTAAGCTTCCCTGTAATTATTCCTGTAATATTAATCCTTATCCGCCTAAGCAAAAGGGCAATGGATGGGATAGAACGGAGCTTGAGTTACGGCGATATCGGTGTTCTGTTTGCCATTAACGCTATTGTAATTACAACCGCGTTGTTGCTTTTTCCTTATTTGTGGCGCGATTAGGTATTAAACTGTGGTCAGGAATCAATCATAGTTATTAAAAAATCGGCAAGTAGTTCTGCTTTTTTATAGCACTACCCTATTTTATTTTCTAATAAGGCATATACCTCTTGGTAATCGCTATCGCCAAGCTCCTGCCGGCTAAGGTGAAATACGATGGCGCCGGTATCTTTCGCTTTAATATAAATATTATCCTTATAGGCTTCAAAGGGTTTAAAAAGCGACCAGCTTAGCTTCATGGATTTTTCTTTGTCTTCGTAAAAAATGCCATCGTCGTTAAAAATATAGGTGCAATCCATCCCTTCTTTTTCAAAGCGGTCGCTAATAGTTTTAATTCTCTTATGGAGTTTTATCCATCGCTCTATCACCCCTATCCACACTAAGGTTATGTAAAAAATAAACCCCGAGGCGATTGTTTTGCTGACAGAAAACTGGTTTTTATTGTCGGGCGCGAATTCTATCAGCGTCAATATGGCCGCAACTACCGACATATAGATATATTGCTTAAAGGACTTCTGCATAGCAAATTTCCAAAGGCTTTTTTGCCCGCTTGCAAAAAGTGCGCGGTTAAATTGAATATGAATGACTTTTTGCTCCATAGGTAATAAATTGTGATAATGGGTTGAAGATACAGTTTATATTAGTTCAGGTTAATGAATGTTGTTGAATATCGGCGATGCTACCAAAATCAGTGCCTGGACGATACGCAAATATATCGCCCTAAATTCTAAATTTGCCCATCAATAAATCCGACATCGAACATCCGAATTCCCAAATCATATGAAAACTATCCTCATAAAATCAGCAACAATAGTTAACGAAAACAGGCAATTTGTAGCCGACGTATTGGTGAAAGATGGTTTAATTGACCGGATAGACCCGCAAATTCATGCCCATGCAGATGAAGTTATAAACGCTGAAGGTCTTTACCTTTTCCCCGGCTGTATTGATGACCAGGTGCACTTCCGCGAGCCGGGGCTTACCTACAAGGCCGATATTCATTCCGAATCGCGGGCGGCGGTAGCGGGGGGCATTACTTCATTTATGGAGATGCCCAATACAGTGCCTAACACATTAACACAAGAACTGCTGCAAGATAAATACGACATCGCATCGCGTAACTCGCTGGCTAATTACTCATTTTTTATGGGTGCATCTAACAACAACCTGGACCAGGTACTGCGCACCGATACGGCCAATGTTTGCGGCATTAAGGTTTTCATGGGTTCATCAACAGGTAACATGCTGGTAGATAACCCGCAAACTTTGGATAACCTTTTTGCCAACTCGCCTATGCTAATAGCAGTGCATTGCGAGGATGAGGCCACTATTAAAAGCAACCTTAACCATTACAAACAGTTGCTGGGCGAAAATATCCCTATCGGGCTGCACCCCAAAATACGCAGCGCCGAGGCTTGCTACCTGTCATCATCAATGGCGGTTGAGCTTGCTAAAAAGCATAATACACGCCTGCATATCCTACATATTTCAACGGCGCTTGAAACACACCTTTTTGATAACATCACGCCACTAAAAGACAAACGCATTACTGCCGAGGCCTGCGTGCACCACCTGTGGTTCACAGATGCCGACTACGAGACTAAAGGCAACCTGATTAAGTGGAACCCGGCTGTAAAAAAAGAAAGCGACAGAGACGCTATTTTGCAGGCTGTTTTAGATGGCCGTATTGATGTAATTGCCACCGACCACGCCCCGCACACCATCGAAGAAAAAGCGCAACCCTACCTACAGGCCCCATCAGGCGGCCCGTTGGTACAACATGCCTTGCCTGCCATGCTGGAGCTTTACCATCACGGCAAAATTAAGCTTGAACAAATAACCGAAAAAATGGCGCATAACGTTGCTACCTGTTTCCAGATTGACAGGCGCGGCTTTATCCGCGAAGGCTACTGGGCCGACCTGGCTTTAGTGGACCTGAATAATCCCTGGAACGTGAACAAAGCCAACATTTTATACAAATGCGGCTGGAGCCCGTTTGAAGGTACAACATTCCGCTCGCGGATAGCTTACACCCTGGTATCGGGCAATATTGTGTACGCCAACGGAAGCCTGGTAGAAGGTGAGGCTGGTAAACGCCTGAATTTTAACAGGTAGCAGGGACGACATTTTCTCAATACAGAAAATTCTGTAGTAAAAAAATCTCCAAATATGTCATTGCGAGTTGTAAAATTTCACGAAATTCCGAAGGGGAAATGACATCAAAAATAAGGACTGTCATGCTGAGGAACGAAGCATCTATTCGCGAACTTTTCTATCGGTGATGCATAGCTGATAGATCCTTCGTACCTCAGGATGACAGGTAAGTTGGATATGTCATGGATAGGAACGAAGCAATTGCGAACTATACAAAGTGGACGTGCACAGTTCGCGATTGCCGCGCTACGCTCGCAATGACATGACTATTGTTGATTCTTAAACTGAGCGTATCATTACCATTTTTTTTTGTCAGATTGGTGGCTACGGGACATAGACGGGCACATCATCTACCTTACTTTACCCCAACATAAATCTCCACCTCGGCATCCTCCGGATCCTGGGCCTTGGCGCCCCAAACATCAAAATCGGCAATGTATTTTCTGTCGAGGTTGCTGCTCCATACGTTTTGCCAGGCTTCGGCCACACAATCGGGCAGGCGGCCTTTGGCAACGTATTTTACGTAATCGGCCGCAGGCACTATCAGGCTAATCAGCCCTTCGGGGATGTTATCCAGCGAACTTACCTTACAACCCAATATGGCGGTATAAAAACCTGTATGGTCGCTTTCATAATCGGCATAAACACAATAAATCTCGTCCGTTATCCTGTCTTCAATCTGCAACAGCACATTGTCGTCCATAAACCGGCCCCATAGCTCGCCAATGTCCTTTGCCGACTGACCATTTCGATTTGTTGTGCGTACCGAAATACCTTCTAAGAAGAAACCTTTAACGTGCACTTTTGCTGTTATTACTGTCATTACTATTTGTTATACTGGTTTATAATTAACTATTGATCAATATTTTATAATACTTACTTAATATTTTAATTCATCATACCGAACCGTCATTGCGAGGTACGAAGCAATCCCCTGCATGCTAAATCCCACATAGTTCGGGATTGCTTCGTACCTCGCAATGACGAGCGGAGTCTTACTCAATCATCTTTTTCAGCCCTTCAAACATACCTTTCCAGTTTTGTTCCGAATGCTCTTTGGCTTCCTGGTTTTTAATATTATCCTGGATAATGGTCAATGTGGTTTCGCCGTTTTCCTCGTCAAGGCTATAAGTGATGTTGGCATAGTTTTCAGGCTTATCTTCGGTACCGGCCATACTGCTCCAGTAGCTGTAGGTAACAAATTTCCCGGGATCAATTTCCAGGATAGTACCCTTGTCTTCATATTTATGACCATCCCATTCGCCGCTGAATTTAATAGGCTCCCCTACCTTCCAGGTCGATTCTAAATTGGTTCCAAAAAAGTATTCTTTTACCATTGCCGGGTCGGTAAGTCCCTGCCAAACTTTAGCCGCAGGGGCCTTAAATTTAATTTCAGTTTTTAACGTTAGCTTTTCCATAATGAAGTGTTTTATTTATTGTTTATTGGTGTTGGTTCGTTTATCAGCATCTGGTTTTTTATCAGCTCAAAATCGTGCCCGGGTAGTTCAAAAAACCCAAACCGGAAGGGATAGCCCCATGATTGTTTATTGGGCATAAAGCTCAATTTATCTACCAGGGGTACTATCGGTGTTTCCTTACATTGATAGTAAGTAACATCGCGGCGAAAAGGTTTGAAATCGTCGCTCATTTTATATTGATATATCTCGTCGCCGGCAACCCGGCCTATGGCCGTAAATGCCTGTAGTTTTTCATCACCATCCATGCTCTTTTTAGGCGAATAGATGATTACCCAGTCGCCGGTCGCCATGCGGGTTAGCGGCCCTTGCTTACCATGATTGGCCTGCATAAAACCGCCGGCCACGCCGCGGGTAATATGATCTTTTGATACTACGGTTATCCAGTATTTCATAACATTAAGCTATTGATAGGGTTAACAAAAATATGACCAACAAATGCAGCCCTGCATAAACGGGTGTCATTACCTCTTTTTTAGGGTCGCGAAATTTGATGTGCGTGTAAACAGCTCCGGCCAAAATTACCGGGAACAGCGCCATGCCATAAATGCGGGCTGGGCCATAAAGCATCAGGCTGCTGCCCAGCACTTCAATAAGGCCAAGCAGGCGCATTAGCCAAAGCGGGTAGCCCCAGCTTATAAACTGCTGCACTTTCTCTTTTTGACCAAGTAATTTCTGAAAGCCAAAAATGTAGCCAGGTACCACATATGTTAACAGCAGTACCCATAAAAGGATTGTTTTAATTTCCATGTGTTGTAGATTTTGATTACAGCACAAATAAAACACTGGCCGATGACAGCAGTATGTCAGTAGGAATCCAGCTCCTGCAAATTTTTTTGGCTGATGGCGGTGATAATGGCGGCTACCCTTTCTTTCAGGGCATCGGGTTTAATGATCTCGGCACGGTCGCCAAACATCATGTACCAGCGGGCAAAACTCTCTATAAAGGCGGTTAAAAACGTCATTTCTATTTTACCGCCGATGGTTTTCTCGGATATAAAACCACTGTAATATTTCTGATGCTCCAGGTAATTGTAAATTTCTTTATCAACCCTGATCACCACTAACTCTAAATCTTTTTCTTTTGCGGTTTGGGCTATATAGGCTTTTAAAGTAGGATGTTTACTGTTGTTATAACTGGCATCGGTGACCGCCAGTTTGCGAATACGGTCGATCCTGAAATCGCGGTAATCATTGCGCAGGCGGCAATAGGCAATAAGGTGCCAGAAACTGCCCAGGTAAACAACACCTACAGGCTCCACATCGCGCCGGGTATTTTCCTGGCTGTGGCCTGCAAAGTAATCAATACACACCACCTTTTTATGGATGATACTATTCAGTATGGTTTGAATATGATCGTTATTGTTTACCACCCGCACCGGGCTGTAGCTTTTCATCACTTCGATGCTGCCATCCAGGTTTTCAAGCGCGTCCTTTTCAGATGTTTTTAAAATGGCCCGCACCTTATACATGGCCGATTGGTATTGCGCGTTGGTGGTAGCATCGGTAAACTTTTCTACAAATTTCTCGGCGGTTAAAAAGGCAGTGGCTTCTTCGCGGGTAAACATCACGGGCGGCAGGCGGTAGCCATCCATAATGGAGTAACCTACACCGGCCTCGCCTATCAGGGGTATACCCGCCTCTTCCAGCGTTTTAATATCGCGGTAAACCGTGCGCAGGCTAATATTGAAGCGTTCGGCAATATCACCGGCCTTAACTACCCGGCGCGATTGTAACTGAATCAAGATGGCAGAAATACGGTCGATGCGGTTCATACACCAAATTAAACAAAAAAGGGGTTACATTTGTATTATTATTTCAATTATCACCTTTATGGCTATTGAACAGGACGACAAAATTATAACATTTGAAAACTATTATGATGTTATGCTGGCGCACATTGTACGCACCAAGCTGGAAGATAATGGAATTTCCTGTTTTATTGCCGACGAAAATACACTTACTGCAAACCCGCTGTACAACCAGGCGGTAGGCGGCATCAAACTCAAAATATTTGAACGCGACCTGGAGAAATGCCGCGCCATATTAGCCGCCGAAGGCGACATGCATGATCTTGACCATGTAGAACTGGATGAAGAAACCAACAGTGCGGTCATATGCCCTTTTTGTGGCTCAACCAATGTACGCCATGGCGAGGCTACGGTTGAAAGGGTGCATTGGCTTACCGCCATTGTATCATTTTTACTGCTGGTTTTCCCGTTTTATGCGCGCAAGGCATGGCATTGTTTTAATTGTCACCAGGATTTTGAGTAAAGAGCCTCACCCTGCCCTCTCCAAAGGAGAGGGTTCTTAAAAGTCAAACTATTACTTATTCTTGCAAATCAAAAGTCCTCTCCTTTGGAGAGGATTTAGGTGAGGCTTCCTTTGGAGAGGATTTAGGTGAGGCGCTTTATTTTTTGCATGTTTTAGCTATATTAGCGATATGTACAATCGCCGTAAGTTCATCAAAATATCAGCTGCAGGTGCCTCTTTAGCAGCACTTTCAAAGTCAGCTATAGCAAAAACCGTTTCATTAAAACCCAAAGCTAATTTCCCTATCGTGATATCAACCTGGGATTTTGGCATTTTAGCCAATAAGGAGGCCTGGAAAACACTTGAAAAAGGCGGCCGTGCACTGGATGCAATTGAAGCGGGTGCACGCGTACCCGAAGAACTGGACATAACCAATGGCACAGTTGGACGTACCGGCACACCAGATCGCGATGGCCACGTTACCCTTGATTCGTGCATTATGGACGAGCTTGGCAACTGTGGGTCTGTTGCGGCGATGGAAAATATAGCGCACCCCATATCGGTTGCGCGTATGGTAATGGAAAGAACGCCCCACGTAATGCTGGTTGGCGAAGGCGCTACACAATTTGCGGTTGAGCAAGGCATGAAAAAGGAAAAGCTATTGACACCCAAAGCCGAAAAGGCCTGGAAAGAATGGCTTAAAACCGCCAAATACAGCCCGGTAATGAATATAGAGAACGGCAGCAACCGCCCCGGTGGTAAATATAACCACGATACCATTGGTATGCTGGCCATTGACGCCAAAGGCAACATATCCGGCGGCTGTACCACCAGTGGCATGGCTTTTAAAATGCATGGCCGCGTGGGCGATAGCCCCATCATTGGCGCCGGATTGTATGTAGATAACGAAGTTGGGGGAGCCACGTCAACCGGCGTAGGCGAGGAAGTAATACGCAACGTTGGCAGCTTTTTGGTGGTTGAACTGATGCGCCAGGGCTTATCGCCCGAGGATGCCTGTAAAGAAGCCGTACACCGCATCATCAAAAAGAAACCCGAAACAGCCAAACAAATCCAGGTTGGATTTTTAGCCATCAATAAAAAGGGCGAATATGGTGCATATGCCATACAGGCCGGTTTTTCATTCGCGGTATGCGATGCCAAGCAACAGGATTTATTAATACCGGGTAAGAGTTATTATAAATAGAGGTTCGGATCCTCGGGGTGTGAGGATCGGAAGCAGGGCTTAAACCGTAATGGTTTTGTTGATGACTATGCAATCCCGAACCCGGCAACCCGAACCTCGAACCAGAAAACATGATCCTCGAACCAAGAAAACACCAACCTCAAAATGACCAATAAAATTTCACTCGAAGTTTGCGCTAATTCGGTTACATCGGCTGTGGCTGCGCAGGATGGTGGCGCTATCCGGGTTGAGCTTTGCGAAAACCTGAAAGAAGGTGGTACAACCCCATCGCACGGCCAGATCCTGTTGGCCCGTAAACTGTTGCACATTAAATTATTTGTATTGATAAGGCCCCGCGCCGGCGATTTTTTATATACCGACCTGGAATACGATATCATGATGGCCGATATCCGTTACTGCATTGATGCAGGATGCGATGGTGTAGTTATTGGCATACTGCATGCCGACGGCTCCGTGGATAAAAAACGATGTATAGAAATGGTACGCCTTGCCAAACAATGGGGCCTGGGTGTTACCTTTCACCGGGCTTTTGATATGTGTCAAGACCTTTACAAGGCACTGGAAGATATCATTGAAATAGGTTGCGACCGCATCCTGACCTCGGGCGGCAAAAGTACAGCCATGGAAGGCGTTACTGTTTTAAACCACCTGGTGCAAAACGCTGCCGGCCGCATCAGCATTATGCCCGGCGCCGGCGTAAATGAAGCCAACGTTGCCGACCTGGTACGTTTTACTAAAGTGACCGAAGTGCACTCGTCGGCACGCATACCCGTTCGCAGTAAAATGGAATACCATAACGACCACATCTTGCTGAGCGATGTGCCTGGCGATGAGGATACTACCGATGTGACCGGCATTGACAGAGTGAGGAAGCTGATTGAATTGGCGAATAGCAGGTAACAGCACTCAATATCGTTGTCTATATTATCATACTAATTCTAATTCATAAGGATTAGAAATTGTCCGTTTTCCAAATCGCTTTAAAAGCTCAAGTTCATTAGTTTCATTAATTTTTTCTTTCAATAATATTTCCTGAACCGACGGCTGTTTAAGTCCAGGGATGCGTGTCTGAAAAAATGGCCAAAGAGTATCGTTTCGATAAACCTTATCTAAATCTGAAAAACCAATAATACGATTGTACTCAGAATGATTTTTGAAATCATTAGAATATTTAAATTCCCAAACCCCTTGGTCACAATGAAGCGTTCCAACAACAATATCATCCACCCTTAATTCAAACGTTGCATGTTCATTTTTCGGAAGATGCGGTTCAGCATCTTCATTATTTTTTGCAAATAATCGTTTTAATGCGTTTAACATATCATATCTCCCTTATTTTTTTAAATCGTTCAGTTAGTATGTAACTAATTAACTCTCCCCGCTCTTTTATAAAGAAAGGATAGAACTCTAATTTTAACATTTTCAATATTGCCGTTTCATTTTCTAACGAAGATAACTCATTAATAGTTTGTAAATATTCTGAACTATTCGTTTTTAAAAAAGCAATAAGATCAAAATGATTAATTTCACTATTCCCTTCTACACTGACCCTTGGGCAAGCATCATTTATATATTTGACAACCTGCTTTCCATTGCTTTGTTGTAATTTCTTATATTTAATTACATTAACATCACTAAAGTTCCAAAGCAAACCTCTTGCCGAGTCGTATATCGGAGCAAATCTCGGCATTTGATTTGATTTTTTCTTTGTTGTAATAATACCCCAATTGTAAAAATGTCGATCATTATTACCCACCAAAGCATCAAACGTTAACATTCGGACAAGATCCAAAATAAGCTTTTTATAAACTTCGGGGAATATTGCTTTAATCGCCTGGCCGATAAATTCAAAAGTAAACAACGCCCGCGCAGTTATTTTTTCATTTGCTATCTGCTGGGCCAAAGCCATGTCTTCTAAAAATTCACCACAAATTTCAGCCCCATGAATAAGTGATTCATTTTTTGTAAGAAAATATTTGCTCAAAAACCTTATCTGCGTATTAATCTTGCATAATCGCACCTCATTCATACACAATCCCAAATCTTGTCCAATTCTGTTTATCATATATTCTACAACCGATTCATGAGGATACCACTTTTCGGCAGTTTTTGCTATATACGGAATCCAGCTTTGAAGATTAATCTTTCTTATTCCACTATCTTCAATGAAATTATAAACCCTAATAAACTCTTTGGGAGCATCGCCATCTAAAGGAAACCCTTCTACATAGTAGTGCCTATCTTTAACCGACTCAATAAGTTTTTCGTTTGATAATATCCCTGAACAATTAATAGATTTTTCTATTCGAAGTTTGGTAGCCAGGTCTGCCATTAGATAGACATATATACATTCTCAAATATACAAAATTAGAGGATAAAAACCAATAGCAGGTATAGCTATCTTCCGCACTAAAAAAACGTAACCGGCAATACCAGCTCTATCCTGTTCCTTCCTGTCCCTCCAAAAAAGTCTTCATCCAGCAAGCGGCTGTACCTGATACCGAAGGAGATGCTGTTTTGGTTAAAAAATTTGGTATCAAAAAACAGTGTCCCGCCTGCCGAGCGGAAGTTTTGTTTAAAGCCGCTGCCATCGGTGTAAAAATTATTGGCGGTGGCGTGCGTGTAATCAAAAAACAATGCACCACGCAGGCGCAGCAGGTAAACCAGGTTGCCAAAGCCGCCATCGGGATAGGCAATCGGGAAATGGTAGGTTAAGCCCAGTTTGTTCATATCCTCCAGGTTTTGGGCAGCATAGCCTTTGCTGAAAGGGAAGTTGTTAGAGAAACTGATTACATCGTCCTTACCCTTTTGTTGGTGCGCCAGGCTTACTACCAAACTGTGGTTGGTAACCAGGCCGGGGAAGTAAAAAGTGCCGGTGGCCAACAATTGAGTAGCGCTTGCGCCCGCAACCGTAGCCTTATAATTTATGCTGATGCTTTGCGCAAAGGCCGGGTAAATATTTTTACGGGCCCTTTGGGTTTGATTGTTAAACGATATATAATTGTTCAGGTAAGTATAGCTCCTGTCGGCATACTGTGCGGCATAGGGCTGCTGAAAGCTGGTACGATTAAAATACAGGTCGCTGCCGACGGTAAGGCTGGTAAAGTTTTTGCCTTGTGAAAGGTTGAGCGGTACCTGTAAACCGCCATGCAGCTGGGTTTCATTCCAATACACGTAATTGCCTTTGGCAAAGCCCCGCCTATCCAAAGTATAATCGGCGCCGGCAGATAGGTATGGGAACAGCGCGCCATATATGGCATCGAAACTAAACTCTTTATAACCTTCGTTAGTATTATAATTGAAAGAAACCTGCGATTGGAAAGTATTCAAAACGTTTTCGCCCACAATGGCCACCGAATAATTAGGGTCGCTGATGTTGGGGATGAGGCTATGAAAATTAAACAGGCCGTGTAGTTTTGAATATTTGGTAACCGGCAACGGCTTATCAACCACCCGGTCCAGCATATTGGCCGAACTGTCTTTTTCAAGCGCCTGTATGCCCATTAGTGGCAGATTGCTGTTGGCATATAAATCGCCTGCATCAATCCATTTCAGTTCCTTGCGGTTAGCCTCGGTTATTTGGTAGCCTGTTGCAGTAAAACCAACCCAGGCCATTTTATGATCGGAAACCGCCGGCTGATAACTGCCTATGGTGGCATCGCCCGCAGCAGGAAGTAACTCATAAAGTTTGCCAACACCAATCATTAGAGCAAATAGCCTGTCCTGGCGCTCTACAACGTTCGAAAAATATGCTGTATCACCTTTTAGCGCTGTAAACCCCATCGGCTTAAAGGTAAAAGGTAATAAATACCTGCTTTCGCCGGTGGTTATATCAATCAACGCCAAAGTCATTTTACCTTCGGGATTCCGTACGGCTGAGAGCAACTGGTTGTTTTTATAAAACTTAGGATATGTGTAAAACAGCTTTCGTGGGTTAGGCACAACTTTCAGCAACTTACCATTGGTATTCAATATATGCAGCTCGCTTTTACCCGATGGACCAACCCGTACCGCTACAATATTATTACCATCGGCACTAAATGCAGGGGCAAAGTATTTAGCTTTTTGGGTAATACGCTGCTCCTGCCCTGTATTTACATCCAACAGCATCAGTTCGCTGTAATCGCGATATCCCCACCGGGCATCAGGACGATAGGTAGCATAAACTATTTTACCGTTGCGGTAATCAAAATAATTATCGAGCGAATAAGACCGCGTGCTTATTTTACGCTCCTTATCCCCTGTTTTAACCACAAAAGCCGGAATATGGTCATAACTACTTTTCACGTAAATGAGCGTACTGTCGTTCACAAAAGCAGGGTATTCCCTATCGGCATCAAAGTGTTTGGGCGACGTCGTTTTAGCAGGCTGATTTTGCATATCTGCCGCAAACTGCCCTTTAAAATAATCCAATCCCTGGTTTGCAAATGCTTTAAAGCTGGTACCTGTGTGTTTTTTTACAGCATTTTGAAAAGGATAAAAACCGGTATAAAAGCCGGCTGCATCGTGCGTGATATTTTTCCAGATATCATCGCCATATTTCTCGCGGCCGTACGATACCAGCATATAGCCAAGCGGATAATGATCGGGCGTATAATCGCGGTACGATCCGTTGCGCAGCTTCATGTAGCTGTAATTTTTACCTGCCACCCATAAAGCCCGGTAGCCATTAAAAAAATAAGGCAGGCGCCCCCTGCCCTGTTGGCTTACGTGGGTTTCGTTAAACACGGCATCGCCCTCAAAAAACCAGTTGGGTACCGATAGGTCATTCCCCAGGGCCTGCCCCCCTTCGCCAAAAAGGATGCGCAGAAAACGGGATAAACCTACGTTGAAATTATTGTATTGCTGCACGTGCCTAAACTCGTGTATGGCCAGTTGCTGTTGCCATGGCAGGCTGCCTATCTCAAAGTTATTTTGATCGGGTGTTAAAAAAAACTCGCTCCTGAAGGGCGCCAAACCTACATAGGCGTTTGATATCGTAGTTTGGTTTTGCAATACAATGCTAATCTGCCGTTGCTTATTACCAATGGTAGGTTTTATCAGCCCGCTCATTTGCTGCACAATATTGGCCACGTTAACCGCTGCCGTATCCATCCCATACGGAAAAATAACTTTAGCAGCCGGAGTATTCACCTGTTTCCACCTGGTGGATGGCGGGTTGCCCCCAAACTCCTGGGCAGCAGCGGTGGTTGCTATGGTAAACAACAACGGCGCCAGCAATTTGGGCAATATTTTATAGGCAGATGGACGCTTGTTCATTAAAGGTTGAAAGTAGGTAGATTTTGCTATTTAAGCAATAGTTTATTGAGGCTGGGCATGTGCCGAAGAAAGGGGCAATTGCGGGCTTTGCACTTCGAATATTTAAGGTACTATTTAATTAGTACTAATCGATCAGCATTGGCCCGCTCAGTTGCCGCGGGAGGGCTGTTACTTTGTCTTGAAACAAAGTAACCAAAATTCAAGTCGGCAGCAATGCTTCTTTGCCGCACAGGCCTTTGCCCTGCAAATCGGCCAGAACCTCGGCTGCAATTATTTGCCCCGCTTCGCCCGCTCTATCTCCACGCTTCTGCAAAACTTGCTATGCCATGCCACCGCACTGTCCACCATCGTTCTGTCCGCTTTCGCCCGAAGCCCCGCTGCCGACGGGAAGGGAACACGAGAGATTTTCGTTTAGCAAAAAACTATCTTTGTTCTTTTGTCCAAAAATCCGTCCTCCTAAAATCCTTGCTTCTTTGTCCAAAAGTCCTTGTTCCCTCCAAAAATCTTTTTTCAAATAATTTAAAATGTTTTCCATCATCAATCGTCTGTACCTTTAAAGGAATAATAAATTGATAACAGCCGTAATGCCCGAAGACAAAAACAGTCATATTATACATACCATTAAAGCGTATGGTAAAAGCCTGTTGAGTTTTATAAGGCGGCGGGTAAACAACGATGCCGATGCCGAAGACATTCTGCAGGATGTGTGGTACCAGTTTAGTTCGGTTATCAATTCGGAGCCTATTGAGCAAACAAGCGCGTGGCTGTACCGTGTGGCCCGCAACAAAATAACTGATAAGCATAAAAAGAAAACAGAAACCCTGTTGGATGATATGCTTGCTACTGATGAGGACGAAGAGGATGCCGATAATTTTAAATCGATCTTGTTTGCCGAAACCAGTACACCCGAAACTGAATACCTGCGCAACCTGTTTTGGGACGAATTATTTTTGGCGCTGGATGAATTGCCCGAAGAACAGAAACAAGTTTTTATATGGCATGAGCTTGATGATGTGCCGTTTGAGGAGATAGCTATCCGCACCGGTCAAAATATAAACACCCTGGTATCGCGCAAACGGTACGCGGTGCTGCACCTGCGCAAAAGGCTTAAACAGTTATACCTTGAAATAACAGAATATTAAAAAGAATTTAAAACATTAAAAGATAATGAAAAGATCATTTTATAAAGCGCGGTTTATCCTGTTCCCCATTGGGGCGGCCACCATCCTGGCACTCATCAGTTTTGTGGTGATGCAGTTATGGAACAATTTACTGCCGGTTATACTGCACGTAAGCGCCATCACCTTTTGGCAGGCCATGGGGATATTTATTTTATGCAAAATACTGTTTGGTTTTGGCAAAGGCAGTAAACCGGGTTGGGCCCGCGGAGGATCGCCATGGATGCGCAAACGGATGGAAGAACGTTTTAAAAACATGAGCCCCGAAGAAAAGGAAAAATTTAAAGCCAAACTGAAAGACCGCATGTGCGGCTGGGACAACCACGGCCACGGCGGATTCGGACGCCGCCCATGGGACGATTTTGCATCAACAGAAGAAAAAGGAGATTAGTGGGTTAGTGAGTGGTTGAATGGTGAGTGGTGAGTAGTTTCATATCAGAAACACACCACTCATCGTTCAATTGCCCGCTATCCAACTACTCACCACTCACTATTCACAACTCACTACCTATGGACATCCTGGTATTTTCAACAAGTGTTAAACAAAAAAGGCAGGTAAGCAAGGTAACTACCCTGCTCACCAAAATTCCGGCTATTGCCCAATGGAATTTCGACCTGGAAGATTGTGATAATATATTGCGGATTGAGGCCGACAACGTTTCGCCCCGCTACATCGAACAGTTATTGATTGGTGTCGGGATACATTGCCGGGAGCTGGAATACTGATAACGTTGTAAGTGGGACGTTTTACGTTATACGTAGTTTTTATACATCGAAACAAAACGTAAAACGTATTACGTACAACTTCTTCGGCGCCGGGAGCTGGAATACTGATAACGTTGTAAGTGGGACGTTTTACGTTATACGTAGTTTTTATACACCCGAACAAAACGTAAAACGTACCACGTAAAACGTAAAACCTCAGCCCTACTTCTTCGGTGCCGGGCTGTTAATCTCAATCCAATAACCATCCGGATCCTGGAAATAGAGTTGCAGCACGCCGTCGGCCCTTAAGGTTGGCTCCTGGTTATCGCCTTTCCAGTTTCTGTATTTAATGTTGTGGCTTTCCAAGATTTTGGCAAACTCCTGAACCGATCCTACCGAGAAACACAGGTGCTCGGCTATTGGGTGTACGCCTGCGCAATCGCCCTGGATGGCATGTAATTTTACCCCGTTGCCCAGGCTGTACCATTGGTGCACGGTATCTTTAAAAGGGTTGCCCACTTTGCGCAGATGCATTACACCGGTATAAAAAGCAACACTTTTTTTAAGGTCTTTTACGCAGATGGCAATATGATCAACCACAGGTACGGCATCGGTACCCGATTGCGCAAAGCAAAACCCCGGTAAAACAAAGGCGGCAATTAACAATAGCAATTTAAGCCTACCCGGTTTGCGGGCATCAAGGTTAAGTAAAAAGCTCATTTTAAGTTTTTGGTTTAAAAACCTAAAGATATGTGTTTAGATAACACTAAGGCCAGATCACAGAAATATTACTTACACAGATATTGGTGATTAAACTCGTGTTCGGGTACAACATTTACCGTATTATTCCTGTTCCAGTCGTCAATATCTATTAAACCCATAGGGGTTTGATAATGGCCGTCATCGTTGGGGCATTTAACCACGTAAAGGCCATCTGGCGCCAGTTCAATAACCGGGCGCGCGCCGCATGTTTTACAAAACCTGCAGTTTATCGTTTTTGGTATATTAACGTAACTCCTCATATTGTTTATGTTTACGGTTAATAAGTTATTACGGTTGCTTTATTGTTAATATAAAACAATAAAAAATATTTTAATATCATATTTTGTTAAGTGTTTACCTGGCATACCCATGGCCTATAAAATATTGCAGGCCTGGCATTAATTTTCTTTTATTACATTTATTGCCATGCAACCTGATATCGAACAGCTAAAAACTACTTATAAAAACTTAAGCGATGATAAGCTTGCCCAGCTTGCCCTTTACGAAGCCGCAGGTTTAAGGCCCGAGGCGCTTGAAATATTAAAGGCTGAAATGAGGGAGCGCGGTTTTGAACAGGAAATATCCGGCATTGTAAACGCCCAGTTACTTGATACCGATAGCAAGGAGTTTGATGAATATGTATTGCTGATACGCCGGCAACCCTGCCCTGTTTGCGGCAGTATACAACAACCCTTAAATGCCGCAATAATTGGCACGGTAACAAGTTTTTTGGTATTCACCAGTTACCATAAAAGTTTAACTATTGCCTGCCCGGCATGTTTACAGCGGGCATTGCAAACAGGTACTTCCATAACCCGATTTTTAGGTTGGTGGGGCCTGCCCTGGGGAATTATCCGATCAACCCAGGCCCTGATAAGTAACGGTAAGGCAGCTAAAGATATCGGGGTGCCAGAGCCAACCGATACGTTAGTAGATTTTGTTAAAGCAAACGCAGGAGTTATCGAAAGTTTGCGTAAAAATGATTTATCAATCCAAAAAATGCTTAAGAATGTAAATAAAGAAAATTCATAGTGAGTGGTGTGGTGAGTGGTGAGTGGTGAGTGGTGAGTGGTGAAAAAAACAGCGCTGGATTTTTCAAATCCGGCGCTGTTTTTTTTTTGCGGGAAAGCTTTGGGCTTTAAGCTTTTGGCTTTCCCTATATGGCGTATTAACAGGAATTGTTTTTGTTACGGGCTTAATCGTTCCAGAGGTGGTTAAATGGGAACGATGTAGCCAATTTGCTTTTTATAAAATGATCGTCTTCTTTTTGTAAGCAATCGTTGGTGTAAATATCTTCGTCGGCATTTACTTTTAAAATGCTGCCTGCAATACGCTCAACAATGTTTGATAGCGTGGTTACTTCGGTGTCGGGAATTTGAATTGTTAATATTGCCATGGTAGTTGTTTGTTTTAATTGATATTTCAAAAATAATTGTTTGTTGTCAATCCTATGTTTGCTGAAAGTCAAAAATTAATCATTTGATTAACTTTTATAAAACGCCGGGAAAACACTATCTATTGTTGGCCCTAAAGAGGTTTAACATTGTTTAACAAATAGTCCGTCACAGCGTACCCTTAATTATGATGACGATTCAGAAGCGCTAATATTTTATTAAATTGCTTTTTTTATCTATTATTTATGCACGGCAACGGTCTTTTGAAGATTTTCCTGGTCATATCTGCAACTAGCTTGTTATTTGACTGGTATGTGTTCTCGGGGTTAAAAACATTAATTGCCGGCCGGCGTTCGCGGCTTGGGCAAATTATAGTTTTATGGGGATACCTGCTTATTTCGGTTGGTGTTACCGCGTTATTTATAACCGGCCTGCCTGCATTTAGGACCACAAATGGCATGCGGCCTTTCCATGAATGGATATTGAGCCTGTTCCTAACCTTTTTTATTACAAAACTGGTTTTCATAGTTATTTTGTTTTTGGGCGACGCAGGGCGGTTGCTGGCGGGCCTGTTTAAGCAGGCAAAACAATCGCACGGTAAGTTTGAGCTCCCGGCCCGCCGGAAATTCATCAGTGAAGTAGCCATATTGGTGGCGTCA
The DNA here is from genome assembly GCF_056404995.1 of Mucilaginibacter sp. P2_A5. NCBI lineage: Bacteria > Pseudomonadati > Bacteroidota > Sphingobacteriia > Sphingobacteriales > Sphingobacteriaceae > Mucilaginibacter > Mucilaginibacter sp. P2_A5. The sequence continues at coordinate 61,620 of NZ_JBFUCY010000023.1, read as the reverse complement.
ATACCCTTTACCTCCTTTTTTTACGCCATGCTAAAGGGAAAGTATGATTACCGCCTGCATAAAACCACGCTATACTTTGATGATTTGCCCGATGCCTTCGACGGATTTACCATAACTCAACTATCTGATATCCATTCGGGCAGTTTTGATAATGCCGCGGCCATGCAAAAAGGGATAGATATGGCCAAAGCCCAAAAAAGCGACCTGTTTGTTTTTACCGGCGACCTTGTAAATAATGCCGCCGTAGAAATTGAGCCCTACCTAGATAGGTTTGGGTCGATAAAAGCGCCTTACGGACAGTTTTCTATTTTGGGTAACCACGACTATGGCGATTACATTGAATGGAAAAGCCCCGAAGCCAAAGCAGCCAACCTGGAAACCCTGAAACAGCACCACAAAACTTTGGGCTATCGCCTGCTGCTTAATGAAAACGTTACGATTGAAAAAGACGGGCAAAAAATATCGCTCATCGGCGTTCAAAACTGGGGCCGCGGTTTTATACAAATGGGCGATTTGAATAAAGCCTTACATGGCGTTCCGAAAGACGCTTTTAAGGTGCTGTTATCGCATGATCCCACCCATTGGGAAGATCATGTGCGTTATAACCCGGCCAATATCCATCTCACCCTATCAGGCCATACACATGGCGCGCAATTTGGGGTCGAGATACCCGGCTTTAAATGGAGCCCTGTTAAATACACATATCTCGACTGGGCGGGCCTGGCCAATCATAACCAACGCTATTTATATGTAAACCGGGGTTTTGGTTTCCTGGCATTTAGCGGCAGGCTGGGCATCTGGCCCGAGGTTACTGTTATTGAGTTGAGGAAAAAGGCATTAGTTTAAAGAACATCGATATGAACAAATTGCTGCAACTGGTTTTAGTGCTGCTAATTTTTGCTTCGTGCAGGCATCCCAGGCCTAAGCCGGTTAATAAGTTGTATGTTCCATCAGATGAAGCGGAGATAACTACACTTGCATTTAATTACATTATGCCTTCGGATAGTGTTTTTAAACAACATTTGATCAAATACAAATTCCCGGCATCCGAAACGGATAACATCCGGCAACTAAAAAATCAATTAGATACGGCCAGGCTATATGTTTTTATTGCTGATACACTGATAAGGCTACCCGAAGATTACCTGAAAAAACAAGCCAAAAACCGGCACAGGAGCGATAAAGATATGGTAAAAAATATGCTGACAGACAGTTGGGCGCCCGAAGTGATCATCAACGAAAAACCAGGTATATTCCAACTTAAAAACCTGGCTTTTACCTATAATTACGAATACATGCTTTTTAACCGGCGAAAAAAAATGCCGCCTGTTTTCTTTAACGCCGGGATGTTTAGGATGTCGGCAATATTTTTCAATCAAAATAAAACCAAAGCTTTCGCCTACATTGAAAAACGCGGTGGGCCGGTGGTAGCCCAGGGTTATGATATTTTTTTGGAGAAGAAAAAAGGCAACTGGTTTGTTGTATTGTGTGATTTGGATTGGTCGTCCTGATTTTCTGGCAAGGTTTTTATACCTATTATGCTATATCTATAAAAACACAACACCATGGCAACATCCAACGTAAAAGAGATAGGAAAAGGGAACACAGAAATAAAACATGAACACAGTACCTGGGAGGTGATGAAGCCTTTTGTAAATTTTGGCTTAATGGCCACCGGGCTTATTGCAACTGCACTTATTACCATAGTTAAAAATATACCTAAGCCTGATAAACAGAAACAGCCTGAACGTAAGGACAATAACATTATCAAGATTTAATTCATAACATTTTTTTTCATATTACAAAGGCCGGAAGCAACTTTTCGACCCCGTATTTTAACGGGGTCAAATACGGTGTTTTCACGGATTGACGGCCGTTATTTAATTCCCGAAATTTAACATCGTTAACCCCTGAAATTAACTAACGATGCCCCTACAAATAATCGGTGTTCACAGAACTAAAGATGTGCATGATAACCCTTACCTGGCTATCAACTCATTAATGTGGATTGATGACCACACTCAAAACCGCGGCATCACTACCAGGGATGTACTTTTCGACTGGATAAATGATAACGGCCTGGCATATATTCTTGATGAGCAAGGCAACAAATTCAGGTTACTCACAGCAACTACCAAAAGCGGCCTCAAATATGTACGTACTGTTTTTGACGAAACAAAATCCGACAGGCTGTTAAGCCTATCGGCCTAAAAAAATAGCTATAACAAGCCTAAACCTTCGTTTTTTATACCTTAACCTTGTAAGCAACCTCCGTCATACGTTTGATGGGGGTTTGCTTTTTTTAGAAGAGTCAAGAATCAGGAATTAAGAGCTTGGGTTTCGAATTATGTGTATGAACTGAGTTCTGCCTTAATATTGGTTTATGCTTCATGAAACATCTTCGTTTATTTAAGCCGAATCAATCAAACCTCCAAAACCATACTTTTGTCGAATTAAATTCATTTTTATAAATTATTATTGAATTTAATTCTGTTAATCACTAATATTACCGTATGATTAACGAAACAGACATAGTTTTAGACAAAACCGATCTGCATATTTTACGGTTAATGCAGGACAACGCCCGGATATCAAACGCCGACCTGGCCCGGGAGTTGGGCATGGCGCCTTCGGGGATATTGGAGCGGGTGAAAAAGCTGGAACAGAAAAACGTTATCCAGCAATATGTAACCAAAATAAACCCAACCGCCCTACAGCAAAAATTGCTGGCTTTCATTTTTATGAAAGCAGCCGATGGGCCGGGCTCAGACCAAACCACGCTCGAACTTGCCAAAATACCCGAGGTGCAGGAAGTACATCATATAGCCGGCGATGATTGCTACCTGATTAAGGTACGCACCTATGATTCGGCATCATTGATGCACCTGATGCGTACGCACTTCAGCAAAATCCCACACATTTTGAACACCCGGACCACCATCGTGCTCGAGACCGTGAAAGAACAACAACAATTAGTTATACCCGAAAAATAAATATACCATGGCCACATCTTCACAAAAATCCGCCTCGCCCTTACTGGTTATCATAGCTTTTGCTACGGTTTACCTGGTTTGGGGTTCTACCTACTTTTTTATAAAAATGGCTGTCGACGGCTTCCCGCCGCTTTTGCTGGGCGCAATCCGTTTTTTTATGGCGGGCGCTTTATTGCTTACGTGGTGTGCCATTAAAGGCGAGCGGATTTTTGTAAAGCGTAATATGATCCATGCGGCAGTAAGCGGATTTTTATTACTGGTAATTGGCAACGGTGTAGTGATATGGGTTGAGCAAATCCTGCCAAGCGCTATGGTGGCTATCATGGTAACGGCCCCACCTATATGGTTTGTATTGCTGGATAAGCCAAACTGGGGTACCAATTTCAAAAGCAAAAGCACCATTATTGGCCTGATAATTGGCTTTGCGGGTGTAATATTATTATTTAGCGAGCAGATAGAAAGCATGATGGCACCCGCATCCGGGCCGTCAAAACTGCCCGGAATGCTGTTATTAATAGCAAGTACATTGGGCTGGGCATCGGGCTCTCTTTATTCAAAACATTACAATACCCAAGGTTCGGCGGCGGTAAACACCGCGTGGCAAATGCTGTTTGCAGGTATTGTATTTATACCGTCGAGCTTTTTACGCCACGAAGTTCAAACGCTTAACTGGAGCGCCATACCGGCCCATAGCTGGTACGCACTGCTGTACCTGATCATTTTTGGATCGATAGCCGCCTTTAGCGCCTATGTTTGGCTGCTGCAGGTGCGCCCGGCGACGCAGGTTGGTACTTACGCCTACGTAAACCCGGTTATTGCAGTAATATTAGGCGTGCTTTTTGCCCACGAAGGCGTTACCTTAATACAGGTGGCTGGCCTGGTTGTGATATTAGCAAGTGTACTCCTGATTAATTTGAGCAAATACAGGAAGGAAAAACAGCAGGTTGTTCTGGCCGATTAGTCAGGTACAGAGTTAAGAATCAAGAGTTAAGAATCAAGACAGAAAATGCCATTTGCGCAACAAGTGAAATAGCGATAATTAATGCCTGTTTATTAATCAGGAATTTACAAATTGTTATTAAAAAATAGAAATCGCAACAGTTAAGCTATTGTTGGCCCTGTTAATTCCTACCACTTTTTTCGGTCTTGATTCTTGACTCTTGATTCTCGATTCTTCATCAATTTTCCCATTTCCCAAACTCAAAGTACCTGGTAATTTTTATGCTTACCTTGCTGCCTACCTTATATTTGCCCCTGTTGTAATTCATTACCCGCAGGGTAACATCGTTATAATCAATAATCAATTCTTCAAAAAAGCCTTTAAACAAAATCATTTTTACCAGCCATTTTTTGCCAATCCTTACAATTTTTACGTGTTCGGCATAAACAACTACAATACCACGGCGGCTTTTAATGCCGCAAACTTTGGCCTGGGTTGATGTAAGCACACTACTGCTGGCCAGTATTTGCGAGGTATACAGCAATTTGGGCGAATGATACAATTGATCTGGCGGACCATGTTCAACTATTTCGCCTTCTTTTATTACAATAAGTTCATCTGCCATTGATAGTATCTCGGCCGGGTCATGAGATACAAGTACCACGGTTGTTTTCCACTCCCGTACAATCTGCCTGATATCATGCTGCAAGGCTTCCCGGTAATAGGCATCAACCTGGTTAAAAGGTTCATCAAGCAGTAACACCTGCGGCCGGCTAATGAGGGCTTTGGCAATTGTAACCCGCTGCTTTTCGCCACCGCTCAGCTTACCAAAGGGATAATCCTTTAGCGGATAAATGTTAAGCATATTAAGGGCCTCGGTAACCAGTTTTATTTCCTGGCTCTTGTCCTCAGGCGCCATTCCATCGCGTACCGTTTCCCAAACAGACGACTTGGGGTTCATATCAACACCGTTTTGGGTAACCATCCGCATTACCTTGTGGGCATGTTGTATACCATGCTCACGGCTCAATACCTGTTCCTCTTTAAAAAAAACCTCGCCATGATCGGGCTGTAGCGTACCAAACAACAAATTAAGTAAGGTGGTTTTACCGCTGCCGCTTTCGCCCACTATCGCGGTTATCTTCCCTTTGGGCACAAATATGGTTATGTTGTTTACCCCGGTTGATTTATCGCCAAAAAAGTTTTTGGTAACAGATATGGTTTCCAGTATCAAATCATCTTGCATTTCTGTATACTTTTTATTGCTTAAGTTTTGATGCAGGCAAATAGTTATGGCCTTAAAAGTACCTAAGCTATAAAAAGTTTGCTACCCGCAAAAGCTAAAGCTTATATTTTGTATCCCGGCAAACAATTTACAACTATGGCTATTCCTATAATAGCGAAACATTTAAAATTATAAACATGAACAAGACCATCGGTATAGCACTTATCATTATAGGCGCTATCATGCTCATCTGGACGGGCTTTACTTATACCAAAAAGGAAAAAGTTATTGACGCCGGTCCGCTCCAGGTTTCTGTTGATAAGCAAAAAACTGTAAACTGGCCCCCGTATTTAGGTGGCGCATTAATTATCGGAGGCATAGCGGTAGTGGCCTTTTCAAAAAATAAATAGCCTGGAATTAAGTAATAAGTCTTTAGTCGAAAGTCTTTAACCTGAGCTGAATTCTCTTTTCTGACTTTCGACTAAAGACTAAGCATGACAAGACACTATTTATTGTCGACCGCCTTGAGCACGCTGATATCTTTACCGGCCAATAACTGCGCGTAATTAATCATCCTGAATTTTTTGCCCTCCATCGCCCTGAATTCCGGCGACAATAACATATTCAGCTCCGTTTGGCGATGAAGGCTGGTAAGGGGTTTACCATCTTTAGTATTCATCATGTTGCTGTTCATATCCACCAGCGCATCCATTTCGGGGCTGGGCGTAGCTGTATGGATAACTACCAGATTTGGCTTGGTAGGGCTAAGTTTGGTGCTTACATAATTCAGAAAAACCTTTTTCTTGGTGGCAATCGGTTCGCCCCACATTTCCATATAAGTTTCGCCAAAATAGGTAACGCTGCTTAGGGTTGATATAGCCAATTTATATTTATGGGCCAGCTTTTCGGTTAACGCCCGCAACTCCGGTGTCGAGAGCGCTATCCCCATGTGCGGGTCTATATAGGTAATTTTAAGCCCCGAGGCTATTGCGCGTTCAATTTGTGCCGATAGTTCGGTTTCTACTTCATCCATTTTATAACCGCTTTTGGCAAATGCCGATGTTGAATGCGGAAAATAGCCCACTTCATCAACTAAACCTGGCACCGCGGTGCGCCCTGTAACCGGCCCCCAGCGGTAGTTTTTCCATTCGGATGTGAGCGTTAGGTGTACCCCAATACTTACGTTTGGATATTTTTTCAAAATCTCCACTGCCTCCTGGTACCACGGACAGGCAAACTGCAACGATACCGAAAAGGGCAATCCCGTTTTAGCCATTTTTTCGGCGGCCATATTTACGGAGTGGTTCATGCCAATGTCGTCAAGCCTTATCAACAACTGTGGTAATTTATCAGCTTGCTGCGCGGTCGCCGGGTTTAACCAAATAGCTATTATTAGTAAAAACAGGTAGCGTACATGTGTTTTTTTCATTAAATCAGGGGTTTATCAATAAGAAAATAAAAGATTAGATTAAAAATAGCCGAAAAAGTATAAAAAACTATCATTAATGACTATAATGCAATATAAATATTATAAAAATCATCCACTGCCGCATTTATTCGTGTAAATTTTACATTTATTTAATATCTTGTAGCGCACAATGCCGGCCTTCCCCTAAAATACCGGCATTTACCGCTATTGATGCATTATATATGGCAATATTATAAAACCCTGGTTAACCGTAACTGTTTAGGTAATACCGAACAACTGCATGGTTTGCCCTACTGGAGCAACAAGTTATTTGCAGTAATAATGACGTACCTTTTGCCGCTTTTTATCGTCGCCCTGGTCCCCGGCGAGTATATGAGCATGGTAAACCATTTTTACGCACTTGCTGTTTTTGATTTACTTATTGTAACTGCTATTTCGGCCGTAGCATTATTGCAAGGTATAAGTATACCGGCCCGTAAACTACTGCTTATTACATTCCTGTACCTGCTTGCCGTGTTTTTGCTTTACTACCTTGGATGGTACGGGCCAGGCTTGCTTTATTTGCTGGTAATAACCATTTTTTGTTTGCTTATATTTCCCGGTAAACGCCCATTTTGTACTGTTTACATCAACGCGGCCATTTGCATTTCGGTAGGCATTTGCATTCACTTTAAACTTTTATCTGATGGTATCGCCTTGCAATACAGTCTTGGCTCGTGGATAGCAGTATCGGTAAACCTTATTATTTTAAGTGCCGTTACAGCGCAACTATTACCCACGCTTTTTAACGGGTTGCAGCAAAGTAACAACAGGTATGAAACGGTTGCGCAGGCCACAAGCGATACCATCTGGGATTGGGATATCATTAACGATACCATTCAGTACAATTATGGCATGAACCAGGCTTTTGGGTACAAATTAAGCGAAGTTGCCAATGTAACCAACTGGTGGAACACCAAGCTGCACCCAGACGATGCCGAAAAAGTTACCGGAGGCCTTACCAGAGCGTTTACAGGCAAAAACAATCACCTACAGCTTGAGTACCGTTTTTTATGCGCCGATGGCAAGTACAAACATATACTTGACCGAGCTTTGATTATCAGGGACACAAACGATAAACCCATACGGGTTATTGGCGCCATGCAGGATATTACCCGCCAAAAAGAAGAAGAACAATGGCTGCGCCTAACCGAATCTGTATTGAAATATGCCAAGGATGCTGTTTTAATTTTTGAGGCGGATGCCAATGAAAATGAGCAAAGGAAAATAGTTTACGTAAACGAGGCGTTTACCAATATTACCGGTTACACCCGGCAGGAAACAATCGGAACTGCAACCGATGTTTTATGGGGCAGCAATAATGCAGGCACAGGCCAAAACGATTTAATAAACACTTTTGATCAGCACGCTGCATTTGAAGTTGAAGTAATTAATTATAAAAAGAATGGCGAGCGTTTCTGGAGCAGTAAATCGGTATCGCCGGTTAAGGATTCTGCCGGCAATATAACCCATTGGATCTCGATTGAGCGCGATGTTACCCAAACAAAAAATCACGTAAATGCTATTGAAAAACAAAACATCAAACTTAAAGAAATAGCCTGGACCCAGGCTCACACTGTACGCACCCCAGTTGCCCGGCTTATGGGCCTGGTGGATTTGCTGAACGATGAAAACAACCTGTCAGCAGATTTTAACCAGGTGCTGCGGTTCATTTCCCTGTCGGTACACGAACTCGATGGTGTCATATTAGGCATCATCCGAAAATCGGAAGATGAGCAGCTGAATTTTAATGCATGAATTAAAACAACCTGGAAGGGAAAGCTTAAATAAAATTCCAAAAACCTAACCTAACTGTAATCTTTCAACCTGAAAGAAAAATCGTGTCATTATTCCAGCAACAGGGTATCCTCGTCGTCCGTTAAGCTAAGCTGAATGCTATCGTTACCGGCAATACCTTCAATACTGCCCTTAATGTGGGCGGCATTCAACAATACTTTATCCAGTTGCTTCTCGCGCGATTTCCACATTTTCTCCATCGCGTCGCGTTCTTTTTGGATAGATAGGCGCATACTCATGTAACCTTCCCTAATGGCTTTCCATTGTTCAGAAAATTCGCTGCTGGTTAGGTAATCATACAACAGGTGCATTTTGTCACCTTTATTGTCCTGCGATTTGATAAGGTTTGATAACTTGATCACGCCATCACGCAGGATATACGATACTGCTTTTACCTCGTCGAAACTACAAATCCAAACCCCGTCCTTCTCGCCAAAACAATCCATTCCTTTAGGGTAGCATTGCGTAACAATAACCGCTACATCAACGCCAACGCTGCGCATGTCTTTTTTGAGTTTATCAATCCAGTCGGCGCCAAAGGTAGCGGTACGCTTACTTTCATAAATAATTTTGCCGCACTCCTGCCCAAACTGGTTACGAACAGTTTGCACGCAATCGGCCCCGCGAACACCCTTGCCAACTTCGCTTATTATATCAAACGGGAAATAGTTACGCAGCAATTCTTCCAGTATCAGCTCCTGTACCTCGCCCTGCAACTGCATACTCCCTTGCTCGGCTTTGCGCTTCATCTCTTCGGCAAGCTTCTTTTGGTCGTCCAGCTGTTTCTCCAGTTCTTTTACCTTTAACTGGTACTCTATATCCTTTATGCTATGCCTTTCGGCTTCCTGGCGGCGTATCTGCTCGCCCAGTTCGTTACGTTGCTCCTGTAACTTGCGTTGCAGGGCAAGCTCCATCTCTTCCTCTTTTAGCAGCAGTTGCTTTTCGCGTTGTAAAAACTCAAGCTCTTTCAGGCGCGAAAGCTTTAATTTTTCTTCGCTCTCCTGTGCCGAATTTTTTAGCATCAGCACCTGGTTTTCATAATCCTGGCTGATGGATTTACGCAAATTTTCCTCCAACACCAGCTGCAATTGTTTTTTTTCGGCATTCAGGCGTTGTTCAAATTCAGCTTTTTGCTGCCGCTCTTTATTTAAAAAATCCTCGTCTTTTTTGCGGTATTCCTCCTCCTTTTGGCGGGTATAATCCTGCATTTTAACCCGGAGCTCTTTTTTATACTCCTCGGCCATCACCTCCTCTATCGGAAAACCAAAACCACAACTGGGGCACTTAACTTCTGTAGCCATACTTATTATCACGCGAAAAACATTTTCGCACCTCAAATATAGGAATTTATACAGCGCCAAAATTTGACAAGAATGTAATACTTGCAGTTATCATTTATTATTTCTATATTACATCAATGCAAATTTTACAAATTGGCAAGGTCTTGTGGAGCTACGATTACGAAATCGCGGCGCTTACATTGATCGACGAAGCCGGAGCCCTTTTTTCGCTAACTCCGCCCCCCCACCATCGTGAGGGTGAAATCATATTGACCCCAACAAGCCTGGTTATTGATGGCTACAACTACTTAAATATCCCTTTAAACAAGCTTGAGCAAGTATACCTTGGATTTGATGAAATTTATAAAAGATCATTAGTCAGAAATAAAGGTTTGTTTTGCCAGCCCTTAAGGTTACGTTACAAACAAGGCGACGATACCGCCGTTGTTTACCTCATTGTAGATCTTCGCTTTTTTGGTACAAAAAACCAGCTTTGGTTTGATACCTTAAAACAACTCCTGGCCGATTAGTGTCGTGTCAACGATAAATTGACGGATATTCTTTAGCCCAAAGTCTTAAGTTCTAAGTCAAAAGAGAAAAAAAAACAACTTTAGACTTACGACTTAATACTGCTGACTTAACTCTACTATTCCCACTTTCCCGTCTAAATTATTCTTCCTAAAATGCATGCGTATGCCAAAAAAACAGGCTGTATTGTGCCATCCACGAAATAACGAATCAATCTCAAGAATACTCCGGACTTTCCGACTACAGACTTCGGACTTCAGACTAACGGCTTAACGGCTTAACGGCAGTTTAAAATACCAAATTGTGGGTATTTTTTGCTAAGCATCAATTTGCCATATTTGAGGCCGCAAGCCATCACTAAAACCTTTATCTCCCGATCCTGATTTAATCGGCCATTTGTAGCGAAGGCTTACATAATTATAAATCATTATGAAAAAACTCGCACTATTAAGATTATTTACCTGCTTACCACTTATCGCCCTCATTATCCCAAACATCACCGAATCATTAATTAACCCCAATTACCAGGTACCGGTTATACATGTTATCACAGGCGCGGCACTGGTAGTAGTGGTTGGTATTTGTACTGTCATTATCTATTACCTGCAAAAACAGCAGCTTAAGGTACAATACCAGCGCAACAAAAATTAGCAAACACAAACGGCGTACCCATTTTACAAGGTACGCCGTTTGTGTTTTAAAACAGTATTGTAATTATTTAGCTTTAGCAAATTCGCCGTTAGCTTTAATAGTAACTTCATCGCTTAACATGGCTGAGCCAAATTTGCTGCCAAAGTTAAAATCGGCACGTTTGATTGTACCTGTTAACTGGAAACCTGCATCATCGGCTTTGCTCATTGGGTTTTGAATAGTACCACGGTACCAAAGGTCGAAAGTAACCGGTTTGGTAACGCCAGCTAATGTAAGGTTACCGGTAACCGCATAATGTTTATCAGATGTTTTTGTGATACCTGTGCTTGTAAAGGTAATTGTTGGTTTATTGGCAACATCAAAAAATTCAGCAGATTTTAAGTGATTGTCGCGGTAATCGTTATCTGTGCTTACAGATGCTGTTTGTACAGTAAACGACACCTTAGCATCGCTAAAATCTGGCTTTGCAGCAACAATGGTAGCATCATAAGTTTTAAAAGTACCATCAACATCATTTACTAATAAGTGGGTAACTGTAAACTTAACGTTTGAGTGTGCTTTGTCAACAGTCCAGGTAGTTTGTGCAGATGCAGCAGTATATAAAAATGCTGATGCCAACAGGATAAAGATTTTTTTCATTTTGTTTAATTTTTTTTGAGACTTGATTTTTTTTATGATCCAAAAGTATACAAAGAATTGGAATAATAAGCGATTAAATGTTTAAACATTTAATTATTAAATTAGCATGACAAATAACGACTGATTTAGTGGGGTAATATACAAATCTCGGTCAACACATACGTTATCAATACTATTAAATTTTAATATCCAGTGATAAAAATCAATAACCTTTATCGGCGGCCATGTTTATTTGAATTAAGGCGGATAAATACTATTCGCTTATCTGCCTTAAATGAGTTAAAATTTATTTAGCGCTAAATACGTAGAAAACAGAGAGTGCCAGGTTATTGCTTATAAAATTAGCGTTAAAATTATCGCTGCTTCCATTTCCCTGTTTATCATTATCAGACTTAGTATGATTATAGGAAAGATTAGCCAAATTGGCCGAAACACCAAGACTTTTAGATGGGTAATATACCAATCCAAGATTGATACCAGCACTGTAACCGTTAATTTTCTCCGAATTATTATAAATGACATCCGCACCACTATAGGTATACTTGGTATTGTATCTGCCATACCCAAAGTAAGGGCCTGTGCGTATTCCTAATTTGTTTCCATACATGAAATATTTTCTTAAAAATATTTGCGCGCTATATTCGTGCGAATCGCGGTTAGTTGGATAGTTTGGGGAATTATCGTCCAGGCTATAACCGGCATAGTTCAAATTAGCACCAATATCTAATTTATCGGCAATAAAATAACTATAGTTGGGCCCTATAGAAAAGCCAGTGGTCTTGATAGTAGAATTAAAGGACGAGTTATCATACGGATTGATAGATAAGTTTTTCGACTTTTGGTAGTTAAAGCCAACATTCACACCTAATGTTTGCGAACCTTTTTCGGTTTGGGCTTTTGAAATTTGAAAAGCCAGTAAAAATGCAGGGATTAAAAGAAGTACTTTTTTCATATTGTAATAATAGTTTGTTGAGCAGTTGAAACGGCGTTTGTTTGCCTATATTTTGCCAAAAAGTCTATTATTAAATAAATATTTTTCGTGATAATATAAGATTATAAGTGACGTTTAATTGGGTTTTGTTCAGCCTCGGCTTACCTTCCCTCCAGGCTATCCCTGTACTCCTTAAGCGCCTTTAATATCGAAGTAGCAATTGAAAACTGACCGTCTTTCGATTTCAGGTATTCTTCATCAGCCGGGTTATTGATAAAGCCTGTTTCAACCAGCACCGCCGGCATACCGCTTTGGGCCAATACCAATACACCCTGCTCTTTTACACCAAAGGTATGGCGACCATCCGCTTTTTTTACCTGGTGAATAATCATATCGCCAAAATGGATGCTTTGCTTACGGTACTTTTGCTGAAAAGCGTTCAACACAATGGTGTTCACCACGTTATCTTCGCCGTAACCATTGTATTTGCTCTTGTAGTCATCTTCAATAAAAATAGAAGCGTTCTCGCGCAGGGCCTCACGCTGTTCCTGGCTGCGGTGAAAACCGTAAACCAATACCAGGGTGCCATGTTCTTTGGCCCTTTTTTTTGGCGATGAATTACAGTGGATAGAGATAAACAGGTTGCCATGGTTGCTGTTGGCAATGTCGGTTCGTTTATGCAGTTCAATAAAAGTGTCTGTGCTGCGGGTCATGATGGTTTTAATTCCCGGCATCTCATTATTTACCAGGTCGCGCAGTCTTTTGGCTATGCTAAGGGCAATATCTTTTTCTTTTGAAGTAGCACCATGCGCGCCGGGATCTTTACCGCCATGGCCGGCATCAATAATAACTGTTTTAAACTTAAAGTGATTTGTAACCGGGTTGGAAGTACCGCTTTGCTGCCCGTATGAACTATTAACATTAGCCAGGCTGATCAAAAAACAAACAAGTGCGGGTATACGGGTACTTTTTAAGCAGATAGCAAACATGAAGAATAATTGTATATAAGTACGCTGATATTTTAATTATAAATGACATAATTAAGATATTGTTTGGTGTACTTAGTTTAAATGTATGTTTAATTAAATTCCGCAAAGGTAGTATTAGTTAACATTTTAACGTCATTTCGGTTCAAAAAATAACAAAACTGCAAAAGCGATACCGGCATGCAATACATATCATATTTAAATTTTTATATTTATGTTTTACTACTTACCATTTGATATGTCAATTAAAAAACTACTATTTACCCTGTTCGTTTCCATCTTTTTTGTACAAACCAGTTACAGCCAGCAAAAACAATTGCCTTACGGCGACAATGCATCGGTAGGCAAATATTACAGCATACGTGGTATTAAGCTGTATACCGAGACTTACGGAAGCGGCAAACCCTTGCTGATGATACATGGCAATGGCGATAAAATGAGCGCTTTCAAAAACAACATCCCATATTTTGCTAAAAAATATAAAGTTATAGCGGTGGATAGCCGGGCGCACGGCAAGTCGACCGATGCAGCCGACTCGTTGAGTTTTGAACAGATGGCCGATGATTTTGCCGCCCTGCTGGATGCGATGCATATCGATTCGGCTTACGTTGTTGGCTGGAGCGATGGTGGCATTAACGCACTGGAACTGGCCATGCGCCATCCTGAAAAAGTGATTAAACTGGCATCTACCGGGGCAAACCTGTGGCCCGATTCAACCGGGTTAATACCCAGCTTATGGAAAGGTATGCAGAAAAACTACGCGGCACATAAAAATGAGGTTTGGAAAACTGCGAAAGAAAAAAACGACTGGAAAGTATTCATGCTGGATTATGACCAACCGCACATCAAATTAACCGAACTCCACCAAATCAAGTGCCCTTCGCTTATTATAGGTGGCGACCGTGACCTTATCCCGGTTGAGCATACGGTAATTATTTCTCAAAATATACCCAAATCCTATTTATGGATTGTACCCAACTCAGGTCATCCTACGCTACAGGAGCATGCAGATGATTTTAACAAACTGGTTGATGACTTTTTTGAACAGCCATTTAATAAACGATGATCTTCTCAGTATAAAAATCAGGTTATAGACTGATAAAGCCGATTATTTATCAGCCTATAACATGAAATACATTTCATATTTTCAGGTTATTACCTTATATTTGATGAACCTTTAAGGAAATAATTTCATGAAAGATAAAAAACAACAGCTGGTTATTGGCCAAATGGACAAAAAACTAACCATGTTTCGACCCGTGGAGCAGGTAATTGTGCCGGACAAAGGCTGGTTAAATGCTGTAAGAACATCTTTAAAAATGACTTTACAGCAGTTTGGATCCCGTTTGCATATTACACCTCAAAGCGTGAATGAACTGGAGTTAAGGGAAGCATCGGGAAACATTACCTTAAACCGGCTGCGGGAAGCAGCGGATGCTTTGGATATGAAATTGGTTTACGGCATGGTACCAAAACACGGTTCTATCGAAGCAATGATCGAGAAACGAGCGAAGGAACTGGCCCGAAAAATTGTTTTAAGAACATCAAACTCCATGAAACTTGAAGACCAGGAAAATTCGGCCGAAAGGATAGAGAAAGCTATAAACGAGAAAGCAGAAGAAATCAAAGAAGAGTTGCCCAAGTATTTATGGGAATAAATTTTGAATACGAGGATGGGCAAACCCCTTTGGACGAAGAGGAAAAAGAGGGTTTGCTCATTACTACCATCACTACACGCGCAGAACTGGATGAGTTTGAACAACTAAATATTCAAAAAGCTATTGAGTGGACCTTAGCAAGAAGATTTAAGGTCGAAAAACTACTGACAGAAAATTTCATAAAACAACTTCACCAAAAAATGTTTGGCGATACCTGGGTATGGGCAGGTAAGTTCAGAAACTCAAATAAAAATATGGGTGTCGACCGTTTTATGATAGCTGTAGAACTAAAATACCTGTTGGATGATGTTAAATTTTGGATAGATCATAACACTTACCAGCCAGACGAAATTGCAATTCGGTTTAAGCACCGCATAGTAAGTATCCATTGCTTTTCCAACGGCAATGGCAGGCATTCCAGGCTGATTGCAGATGTAATTATTGAGCATCTTTTCGATCAGCCTGTATACTCCTGGGGCAGCACAAATTTGATTAAGGCCAGCGAAGCACGCAAACAATATCTAACTGCTGTTAAACAAGCGGATAAAGGTGACGTTTATCCACTAATTCAGTTTGCCCGTTCATAACCATATGTGTTGCAGACAATCCCCCCGCCCCCGCCCAACTCATGACAGTCCATGACAGTTCCCGGATTACTATTGCCTACATTAGCTTTACCAATTTAAACCAGTTAAGAGTATGCAAATTATTTTTGGAGTCTTTTTCCATTTTATCGGCGGGTTCGCTTCGGGGAGTTTTTATATTCCCTACAAAAAAATTAAGGGCTGGGCCTGGGAAAGCTACTGGATAGTAGGCGGCATTTTTTCCTGGTTCATCGTTCCGCCGCTGGCCGCTTGGTTAACCATACCCGGCTTTGCCGATATCATCAGCCACACCAGTGCATCCGTTATCGGGTGGACGTATTTAATGGGCCTGCTCTGGGGTATTGGCGGCCTCACTTATGGTTTAGGTGTGCGATACCTTGGGGTATCATTAGGCAGTACCATCATACTGGGGCTTTGTTCGGTATTCGGGGCTTTAATACCATCGGTATATTATGACCTGGTTCCAAAAGCGGGCAAAGACACTTTTAGCATGATGCTGCATAACCAATGGGGGCAGTTTGTATTATTAGGCATATTACTATGTGTTGCAGGTATAGTTATATGTGGCAAAGCCGGCATGATGAAGGAAAAAGAACTATCATCCGATAAAACCATAGCCAACGAAAACAAAGAATATCGCTTTGGGCTGGGCATCCTGGTAGCTGTAGTATCTGGCGTGTTAAGCGCTTGTTTCAACTTTGGCATCGAAGCCGGCAAATCAATGGCCGATACGGCAAACCATATTTGGCAGGCTGCGCACCCGGGGCAGGGTAACTTTCTGTATCAAAACAATGTAACGTACATTATTATACTATGGGGTGGCTTAACCACCAACTTTATCTGGTGCATGGTGCTAAACGCCCGCAACAAAACGTTTGGTAATTATACCGATAAAAAAACGCCACTGCTTAAAAACTACCTGTTTGCAGCGTTAGCCGGTACCACATGGTTTTTACAGTTCTTTTTTTACGGCATGGGCGAAAGCAAGATGGGCAACGGGGCCAGTTCCTGGATCCTGCACATGGCTTTCATCATCCTGATAGCCAATACCTGGGGCCTTGTGCTAAAAGAATGGAAAGGCGTTAGCAAAAAAGCATTTGCTACTGTAATTGCCGGTATAGCGGTAATTATATTATCTGTGCTTGTGGTGGGCTACGGTAACTCGTTAAAATAATGACTGAATTAGTGAGTCAGTGAATTAGTGAATTGAACTGCAACGCGGCTTTTTCAATATTTGTTAAACAGTAAACATTCACTAATTCACTAAATCGCTAATTCACTAATTCACTAACTAACTCAATCAATAATTCACTAACTCAATAATTCAATAATTAAACACACATATGTCTGTCAAAACAACACAATTTAAGCACGTAAGTTACCTGTGGGATGATGCCAAAGCAGCCGAGCTTGCCGGCGACGAGGTAGCATTATTAATATACCGGTCCAACTTATTAGGTGCCGATCTGAGGTTAACCAATTACGGCGGTGGTAATACCTCCTGCAAAGTAATCTCCAAAGACCCTTTAACCGGCAGCGATGTTGAAGTAATGTGGATTAAAGGATCGGGCGGCGACATTGGCACGTTGAAAAAAAGCGGTTTGGCAGCCCTATATGTCGATCGCCTGCGCAGCCTTAAAAATGTGTACCGAGGCGTGGAGTATGAAGACGAAATGGTTGAACTGTTTAACCATTGTATTTACGACCTTGCCTCCAAAGCCCCCTCTATAGATACTCCTCTGCATGGCTTTTTACCCTTCGCGCATATCGACCACCTGCACCCAGATGCCGCGATCGCTATCGCCGCAGCAAAGGACGGTAAAAAAATAACACAGGAACTTTTTGGCGGCACCATAGGCTGGGTAGAGTGGAAAAAACCAGGTTTTGAG
This sequence comes from Mucilaginibacter sp. P2_A5, assembly GCF_056404995.1. NCBI lineage: Bacteria > Pseudomonadati > Bacteroidota > Sphingobacteriia > Sphingobacteriales > Sphingobacteriaceae > Mucilaginibacter > Mucilaginibacter sp. P2_A5. The sequence goes on along the minus strand of NZ_JBFUCY010000023.1, from coordinate 44,030 downwards.
CTGGGCCTGCAATTGAAACAATGCCTGGACGAAAATCCCGGCATCCGTGGCATCATGTTAGGTTCGCACGGTTTATTTACCTGGGGCGATACGGCTTATGAAAGCTACGTTAACACATTAGAAGTAATTGAGCGCTGTGCCGAATACCTGGAAGAAAACTATGGCAAAAAAGCCCCTGTTTTTGGTGGTCAAAAAATTGAAAGCCTGGACGAAGCCGGCCGTAAAAAACAGGCTGCCGCCATTGCCCCAATCCTGCGTGGTTTTTGCTCAAGCCAAAAACATATGGTTGGTCACTTTACTGATGACGCACGCGTGTTAGAGTTCATTAACTCCAATGATCTTGACCGTTTGGCACCTTTAGGCACCAGCTGCCCTGATCACTTTTTGAGAACCAAGATCAGTCCGCTGGTATTAGACCTTACACCGGGCGAAGATTTAAGCGACGTTAAAGCTTTGCAGGAGCGCCTTACCCCCGCGTTTGAGGCCTACCGCCAAATGTATACCGATTATTACAATACCTGCAAACACGATAACAGCCCGGCCATCAGGGATACCAACCCCGTAATCATTTTATATCCTGGTGTTGGTTTATTCTCTTTCTCAAAAGACAAACAAACTGCCCGTGTTGCGGCAGAGTTTTATACCAACGCCATCAACGTAATGAAGGGTGCCGAGGCGATATCGGAATATACTTCGCTGCCACGCCAGGAAGCATTTGACATTGAATACTGGTTATTGGAAGAAGCCAAGCTACAGCGCATGCCAAAACCAAAGGCTTTATCGGGTAAAATTGCCTTAATAACCGGCAGTGCAGGCGGCATAGGCAAAGCCATCGCCAAAAAATTTGTTGACGAAGGCGCTGTTGTGATCCTGAACGACATGAATGCCGAACGTTTGGAAAGTGCAGGCGAAGAATTTAAAAAACTATACGGTAAAGACTCCTATGCCACCGCCGTGCTTGATGTTACCAATAGCGAACAAATTGATTCGGCTTTAGCAGTTGCGGCCCTGGCTTTTGGCGGGGTGGATATTGTAATTAACAACGCGGGCTTATCCATCTCCAAATCCATCGGCGATCATACCGAAAAAGACTGGGACCTGTTATATGATGTTTTGGTAAAAGGCCAGTTCTTTATTACCCAGGCCGCCGTGGCCATCATGAAAAAGCAAGCTATCGGTGGCGATATCATCAATATTGTAAGCAAAAATGCATTAGTTAGCGGGCCAAACAACGCGGGATACGGCTCTGCCAAGGCCGCACAACTACACCTGAGCCGTTTAAACGCTGCCGAGTTAGGCGCCGATCATATCCGCGTGAACGTGGTTAACCCGGATGCGGTTATCAGCGACAGCAACATCTGGGCCGGTGGCTGGGCCGAGGGCCGTGCAAAAGCTTACGGTATCACCGTAGCCGAACTGCCTGCCTACTATGCCAAACGTACCTTATTAAACGAAGTAATTTTACCGGCGGATATCGCCAATGCCTGTTTTGCCTTTACCGGCGGGCTGCTCAACAAATCAACCGGCAATGTGTTGAATGTTGATGGCGGCGTGGCGATGGCGTTTGTTCGTTAAGCAAATGGTTCATAGATCATGGTTCATGGTCTTAAATTAGCCAACAAATAAAATAAATATGTCATTGCGAGGCACGAAGCAATCGCGAACTATGCCGGGCACATATGCAAAGTTCACGATTGCCACGTTCGCAAAACGAAGGCTTGAGACTTACGAAGTTTTAAAAACTTCGTAAGTCTGGGATTTACAGATATGTCATTGTGGGTAAATGACATCAAAATAAAAAACTGTCATCCTGAGGAACGAAGGATCTATTCGCGAACTTTTCTATCGGTCATGCACAGCTGATAGATCCTTCGTTCCTCAGGATGACAGGGAAATTGAAGAGAAGAACATTATAAACCGATAAACATGCAATTAGAGAAGAGCATAATCGAAGAATATAACCATCAGCACCAGGCAGCGCACCAACGCAAGTTTGATTTTATTGCTGCTGATGTAACCGGGCTGGATACCATCCTGAAAAAACTGGTTGATTTTAATATAGCTATACCAAGCTGGGCTTTAGGTACTGGGGGCACACGTTTCGGCAGGTTTTCTGGCGGTGGCGAACCGCGCAGCCTGGAAGAAAAAATTGAAGATGTGGGTTTAATTCATGCATTAAACCGCAGCAGTAATTCAATTTCACTGCACATTCCCTGGGATATCCCTAAAAATGCGGATGCTATTAAGGCACACGCTGCACAACTGGGGTTGCATTTTGATGCGGTTAACTCCAATACTTTCCAGGACCAGGCAACGCAGGAACTGAGCTATAAATATGGCTCATTGCACCATGTAGATAAGGCTGTGCGAAAGCAGGCTATTGCCCACAATATCGAAGTTATTAAGTACGGTGTCGAACTGGATTCAAAAGCTTTATCGGTTTGGTTATCTGACGGATCAAATTTCCCGGGGCAGCTAAACATGCGCGGCGCTTTTGAGCGTACGCTGGAAAGCTTACAGGAAATTTATGAGGCCCTGCCTGCCGATTGGAAAGTTTGGGTTGAGTACAAGCCTTACGAGCCTAATTTTTATTCGACAACTATTGGCGATTGGGGTCAATCGTACCTCCTATCATCCAAATTAGGCGACAAGGCTCAAACCCTGGTCGATTTGGGGCACCATTTGGGCAGCACCAATATTGAGCAAATTGTATCTTTATTGCTGATGGAAGGCAAGCTGGCCGGCTTCCACTTCAACGACTCTAAATATGGCGATGATGACCTTACCGTTGGCAGCATCAACCCATACCAATTGTTCCTTATATTTAATGAACTGGTAGAGGGTATGGACGCCCGCGGCATGAACCATGCAACAGCCATTGGCTGGATGATTGATGCATCGCATAACGTGAAAGACCCTATCGAGGATCTGATCCAATCGGTAGAAGCCATTAAAATTGCCTATGCACAGGCCTTATTGGTTGATGTAACTGCGCTAAAACAAGCGCAACAGGATAACGATGTGGTTAAAGCACAGGAAATATTACAGCATGCTTACCGCACTGATGTACGCCCGCTATTAGCCGAGGCTCGTTTACGCGCGGGTGGGGCGCTGGACCCTCTTGCCTTGTACAGGGCACAGACGGTACGTAACCAATTGATTAAAGAACGCGGAGCAAAAGCTGTGTCAACCGGATTATAATATGGCGCAAATACCCGTTATAGCTGTTTTTGATGTGGGAAAAACCAACAAGAAGCTGTTCCTGTTCGATGAGAACTACAAGATAGTTTTTGAACGCACAGCCCGCTTTACTGAAACCCACGACGAAGATGGCGACCCATGCGAAAACCTCGATAGCCTGCGCCTGTCGGTATTTGATTCGCTGCGCGAGATTTTTAAGCATAAAGAGTTTGATTTAAAAGCGGTCAATTTTTCTACCTACGGCGCAAGCTTTGTTTATGTAGATGAAGATGGCACCCCGCTAACCCCCTTGTATAATTACCTTAAACCATATCCGCCAGAGCTGAGCAGGCAGTTTTACCAAACCTATGGCGATGAAGCGCGGTTTGCACGTGAAACTGCCTCGCCGGTTTTGGGTAACCTCAATTCGGGTTTGCAATTGTACAGGCTTAAATACCAACAGCCGGAGGTATTTAAAAAACTTAAATACGCCCTGCACCTACCCCAATACATGAGCTACCTGTTAAGCGGCCAAATGGTTACCGATTTAACCAGCATAGGCTGCCATACAGCCCTTTGGAACTTTGCAGGCAATGATTACCATCAATGGGTAAAAGATGAGGCTATACTACCTAAAATGGCCCCGTTAAAACCTGCCGATAGCATTTTACCTTCTGTATTTCCGGGTACCACTTTTTGTGTGGGAGTTGGCCTGCATGATAGCTCGGCAGCGCTTATCCCCTACCTGGTAAGTTTTAACATGCCCTTTGTGCTCATATCAACCGGCACATGGTCTATTAGTTTAAACCCATTTAACCAAACACCCCTTACTGCTGATGAACTAAAAAACGATTGCCTCAACTACCTGCAATACAAAGGCAGCCCGGTAAAAGCATCGCGCCTGTTTACAGGGTACGAATACGAGCAACAGGTAAAGCGAATTGCAGACCACTTTAACCAGGATGTAATTGTTTACCGGACCATTAATTATGATACAGCTGTAGCCGCAAAGCTAACCCGGCGTGATAGCGCTTTAACAAGTAACAAAAAGGATGGCGAGCTACAAAAATCAGCTTTTGAACAGCGGGATTTAAATGATTTTGCCGATGATATTGAAGCCTATCACCAACTGATGATAGATATTGTTAACCAGCAAACCATATCAACTAACTACGTATTACAAGGCTGTAAAGTACAAAGGATTTTTGTTGATGGCGGGTTCAGCAAAAACAGCGTGTTCATGCACCTGCTGGCGCTGGCGTTTCCGCAACTGGAGGTTTATGCCGCATCAATGGCCCAGGCTACAGCTGTGGGCACGGCTTTGGCTATCCATTCCTGCTGGAATAGCAAAACACTGCCGCATGATTTGATTGAGTTGAAGTATTATTCGGGAGTTCAAAATGAGGTTGCTTAACACCCCCCATGTCATTGCGAGCGCAGCGTGGCAATCGCGGACTATGTATGCATTGCGAATATGCATTGTCCGCGATTGCTTCGTTCCTTATAATGACATCGATATAAGTTATTGATTATCAAACGCATTTTTTATTCCCCTCTCGAGAGGGGGCGGGATTGGGAGTGCGTTGCAGGGGTGTGTTTTTCCGCGTTTCATTGCGCATGCATTAACACACCCCTCCGCCCCTCTCAAGAGGGGAATCGCACATTTCCACCGCTTTTTTAAAAGGGATCCGCAAAATTTTTCGTCTCTACATTAAGCCCCATTTGCAATCATGTCATCTCCATTTTTTTCAGGTTTACCTGATGGATACTCGCAATGACATAGTTTTAAATCTTCTTCACCTATTTTATACCTCCTTCACCAACCCCACTATATCCCCCACAATCCCGGCATCTTTAATAATCCTTTCGTGCCCAAGTCCAAAATATTCGTGTGTAACAATCTCCGGGTTAAAGGTCAAAAACTCCTGCAGATAGTCATAAGGCGATACCTTATCTTCCTTATCAAAAGCCAGCCAATGCTTTAGTGCCCCGGTTATATGTTTGGTGTTGATATCAAAGTATGAAGCATCCAGTTCAAAAAGCTCCCTGAAACTTTCAAAAAACTTTTCCTGCGCCGATAACGGTACTTCGGCGGCATTCATCGTGGCTTTAAAGTTTTCTTTAAGTTTAATTAATGGGGCAATGCTTATCTGCAGGGCCGGTTTAATATTAGTTTCGTTTATGGCGATCACGTTGGCCATAGCCCCCAATGAATGGCCTATCATAACCTCCGGTGCGCCATACCGGCTGATAATCGCCTCGGCAGCTTTTGCAAATAGTATCAGGTTGGATAGTTCTCCTTCCGAACTGCCATTACCCGGCGCATCAAAAGCAATGATCTGGATATCGTCAATTGCTTTTAACCCGGTTATCACCTCATCAAAATCAATGGCTTTTGATCCCCAGCCATGGCTTATCAAAACCTTTTTACTGCCATCGCCCCAAATAAAACCATTAAAGTTTAATACCGATTTTGCAAAATGCGGATCATCAACCGGCAATGTAAACTTTTGGGCTTCATCTAACAATTGCTGTTGCTGTAACCTCGGCAGCATTTTGGGCGAATAGCAGATGAGTTGCCAAAGCATATCTGTTAAATCAACATTTTCTTTATTCTCTAAAGCGAGGATGTGGCGGTGCAATAGTTTTAGTTTCTTCATTTGGCGGGTAGCATGTTTGGAAAGCTAAGGTATTAAAACATTGCATCCGAATCACCTGCTACCGGCTCAGAAACTTACGAAGTTTTAAAAACTTCGTAAGTTTGGTATAACCAGTTAAAACTTCTCCTTTATAAACCGGAACTCCTACTTCCCCCTCCCCAACCACAACAAACTATTGATAAGCAACTGGTTTTGCGTATCGTTATCAAAAGTGTATGATAAAGTACGGTCGGTTCCGCCATCATAATCCATATCATTATGGCCCATATTAAAATAAACCATACGGTATTTTTTGTTTGTCCATACAACAGGATAATAGCCGCTGTGCCAAATCTCATGGGGTTTAGGACCATTGCCCAGCGGGAAACTGGTTGAATCCACGGATAATAAAATATCGATATCCGGATTTTTACGCAAATCATGCTCCCAGCGGTACCACTCGTTGGGTTGCGTTTTAAAAGTTACCGGTATGCCTTTGGTTACCGGGTGCTTGGCATCCTCAACCCTTAAAATAGCTGCTGTAGGGTGCCATGTATTGCTTGCATACTGCCCCGATCCCAGGAACTCATTGTGATACCAGTTCCAGTTTTGAGGATAATCTGATGGTGTAAGCGCAAAGGCCGAGAAATGGAACCCCATCCAGCCGCCGCCGTTTTTCATATATTGTTCAAACGCTGCACGTTGTGCAGGGTCATCCGGCCGGGTATCTAAAAACAACACTACCTGGTATTTGGCCAGGAAAGCAGCATTCATATTACTCCAGTTACTGGTAGAATCATAAGTAAAATTGTATTTTTTGCCCATCTCCGGGAAACGTTTATTGGCCTCGTGCATAAAACTGATGTGCGCCTTATCGTTACGACCGGTATAAAAGGCTATTACTTTAAAAGGCTTATTATTTTGAGCGCAGGCCCTATAAAAACCAAGGCAAACGATACACAGTACAATTACGGGTACAACAAGTTTTGAAATACGGATAGTCATGGTTGATGCTTTGGTTTATTTGGCATAAAACTAAGTCATTTTTATTTAAAGTGGATGGATGCCTGCCTGTTAAGCAGGGAAATCGCTTTTAAAGCGAAAGATAAAAAGGAGGCACCTACGGAGCCAAAATTGTGTGGGTGGATGTAATGCTATAAACACGTGACTCCGCTGGAGTCGAAGGCTCCGGGTTTATAACTCCAGCGGAGTTTCGTGTTTATAGTAAAAAAAACAATAGTTTTAGGCTCCGTAGGTGCCTCCTGTTTTAAAAGCGATTTCCCTGGCCTGTTAAGATTAAAGTAGGCGTCCCATGAGCCACAAATCGATGAAATCTAAACTAAAAAAACAGCCGCTGCATGAATGCAAACGGCTGCCCTAAGCTATTGTCCCTGATTTCATAACTTATTGTTCAAAAGTATCCTATCTACAATTTAAAACAACCAGGGGTACTACGGATTTACCATTCGGGTTTTACGGTTTTATAATTGGGGGATTTTACGCGCAAACACAGTTGCACCCAACAAAGATGCCCGGCCCGGGATAACCGAATATCCGGTGTATAATTAACTACAAGCCAAAGTAGTCGTCGATGCCTTTACCTATTAATTGCAGGGGAATTTGCCGATTGCCGAAACGGTGCTCAACCACCTCCCAGCAATTGGCATCTGCCTTGATTATGGTATGAAATGAGGAGTGGCTAAAAACGCTAAAAACCGTAGTTTTGCCAATAGCCGACTGGATAATCTTATAGGTTCTTTTATAAACTTGTAGTTCAAATGATTCCATTGTATAGTTTACCAAAACTATTACGCGGAGTACTTATATGCAAGCGTAACCACCCCGTGTTTTAACCCATAGCGCAGTAGGTGTTTTAACGGGGTGCCGGGATGAATCAGAAAGGCATGGCCCGCACCAATTTTAAAATATTTTGTTTTACCGCCGGGTCATTATCGATAATTTGCTCCAATTCCATGTCAGATGCTACATGTACAATTATAAAATTGCGGGCCTGGTTCCAAAAGTTGCCGCTTAACAAAACTTTCCCATCCCTTTTAAGGTGCTGATAGTAAGCGGCACGTTCGGCCATGCAGGTATCATTAACCTGGTTTTCTTCAAAAAACAACATTACATGGTGCGGATTTTTATAGGCTGATGCTGGTGTCATAAATAATGAATTAAATTTTAATTGATATTATTACAGGTTACCTCGGTAAGTATATTACCAGGGGCCTTAAAATAAAACCCGTACCCGCCGCGCATAGGGGCCGGGGCCTGCCCTACTTCAAAACCATCCTGTAAAAGCCGGTTATGTATAGCAGTTACCTGCTCCCGGCTATCTACAAAAAAACCGATATGAAAAGCATCAGGAAATGTGGTGTTGCCGTCGCGGTTAAAACTATTGGCCATTAATACCAGCGTAAACCCATCGGTTCCCTGTAATATGGCAATCAGGTTATCTCCTTTTTTGCCGGTACATTCAAAATCAAAATATCGTTCAAAAAAAGCGCAGCTGGCGGCTACATCGTTAACAGGCAGGTTAATATGGTTAAGTTTCATAGGTATTTAGTTTTTATTGTCAGAAATATTCATTGTTATCAGCCACTCTTTTTTATGGTTTAAGCGCTTTTAAAACCAATTGCAGCGTTTGCATCATCAACTCCTCGCTCAGTTTAAAGCTGCTGTTTACATAAGTACGCCCCTGGAAATGGAATTTTATCAGCTGATATAAAGGGGCAAAAGCAATTGACCAGTACACCTCAAATGGCAGCGAAACAATCTGCTTTTTTTTTATGGCATTTTGCATGAACGGGCCTAACACCGACCCGAAGTTTTTTGTGATGGTTTTAGTAGCTTCTTCATAATATTGTGTATAGCGCATAATTTCAATAAACTCCATCTCGAGCGGGAAGTTTATAAAATATGCCATGCGGTTGCGCCATTGTATTTGTAACCCTTCGGCAAAGTCCATTTCCGGGCTAAAATCTTTAAAGCTGTAATCCATCATTTTGCCGGCAACTTCTATACCCAATTGAACTATCAAATCGTCTTTATCCTTATAATAAATGTAAATGGTAGCCGGCGATACACCCGCTGCCTTGGCAAGTTTATTTACACCAAAACCATCAACGCCATGCTCAACTATCATTTCTATAGCTTTTTGGCGTATCAATAACTCCTTGTTTTCATCGCGCGGTCTCATGCAATAAATATAAGTGAGCGTTCGCTTATTTAAAAATATATTTTTCTTTTTTTTCAATATCAAAATCCCTCTTCAAAAACTATTATTTTGCACTATGAATATCCTGCGTTCCCTTGTAGTTTTCATACTTGCCGGTTTGTGCGAAATTGGCGGCGGCTATCTTATCTGGCAATGGTTAAAACAAGATAAACCACTTTGGTATGGTATTTTGGGCGGCATTATACTGGCGGGCTACGGCATAGTAGCAACATGGCAATCGGCAGGCTTCGGCCGGGTTTATGCTGCTTATGGTGGTATTTTTATACTAATGGCGCTGATATGGGCCTGGCGGGTTGACGGGTTTAAGCCCGACAAGTATGATATAATTGGCGCCCTGGTAGCTTTGGCAGGTGCCTGTATTATAATTTTCACGCCACGCACCAAATAAACACCGGCAGCACCTTTCAAAAACCGGCCGCATACTTTAGGCTGATTAATTAACAGCACAAGGCCCCAACCACATAAAATATTTTATTTAAAAAACCCCAGAAAGGCAAACAAAGTATGTTTTGATTTGTACTACAGTTAAATTTTAATTATTGTTTAAATAATAACAAAATAATCACTACCTTAGTATAATCATACTAAATGTTAATAATTATGGAAAAATTAATAATATTGAGAATGTTTTTTTGCTTCCCGCTATTTGGGTTGCTATTGCCGGACGCGGGCATTTTACTGACTAAAAACGCGGGCAGTATACCTTTAAGCCACATCGGTATTGAAATCGGGCTCATTTTTTGCATCCTGGTTTGTACTGCTGTAATCACTTATGGTAAAAAAAGGGGCCAAATATTGGAAGAGTAATACAAAACAACTCTTTTGCCCGAAAACTATCGCCGTTAATTTGGTACTGTCCGCGCTGCTCAACAGCGCTACTGCAAATGGGGCTATTATGCCCCAAATTTCCTCCACACTTTATTTCCATGGGTATTTTAGCGTAAATTTTAATACATTGGCTTTCGGTATGGCCTTTGCTCTACCGTTATCGGTATTTTTATCGACATTTGATTAGCAGCCATTTCTTAAATGAAAAAAGTCCTATTCCTCCTACTTTTACCCATTACTACATTTGCCCAAACAGCAGGCACCTATATTCAAAACGGAAATGCCAGGGCTAATGAAAAAGATTATAAGGGGGCTGTTCAGAATTTCACCCGTGCCATCGAACTAAATGATAAAAGCAGCGATGCCTATTTCTATCGCGCAAATGCAAACGGCAACCTCCGCGATTTTAAATCGGCTATTGCCGATTACGCCAAAACCATTACACTAAAGCCTGATTTTACAACCGCTTATTTTTATAAAGCCAACGCCGAAAGCAACATTCAAAACTACCAGGCAGCCATTGATGATTTTAACAGGGCGATAGCATTGGGGCCAAAAACAGCCGAAATGTTTCTTTATCGCGGCAACGCAAAATCAAACCTTAAGGATTATGCCGGCGCCATTGCCGATTTTACTATAGCTCTACAATTTTCACCCAACAACGCAGAAATTTACGAATACCGCGGCCTTGCTAAAAACAACAAAGGAAATTATGCTGCCGCTATTGACGATTACGATATCGCCATTAAATTAAATCCTAAAAAAGGCGCCGTTTACGGGTACCGGGCCGGCGCAAAAGCCAGCATAGGCGACCAAAACGGAGCTGTGGCCGATTATACAACGGCCATCAGCATGAACCCGCAAAACGGCGAGGCCTATCTATATCGCGCAAACGCCAAAGCCGAACTACAGGATTTTAAAGGAGCTATTGAGGATTATAAAATGGCCGCCTCTATAAACCCCGAACTCAAAAACGTATTTCTTTACCTGGCAAACGCCCAAAGCAAAATGGGCGACAACAAAGGGGCGCTTGATTATTTTAATAAATCGATTGCACAGCACCCCCAGTTTGCGCTGCTATACCTGTATCGCGGTATTGTTGAAAGCAACATGAAAAATTATGCCCCCGCTATGGACGATTTTAACAAGTCGATTTTGTTGGGTAACAAAACCGCCGAAGCCTATCAAAGCCGTTCATATGCAAAGCTATCTGCAGGCGATGCTTCCGGGGCCAAGCTGGATGCAGATACCGCGATAGCTATTGACCCTAAAAATATTATTGGCTACATAAGCCGTAGCAAAGCAAAACTGGCCATGAAGGATACCACGGGTGTAATGGCCGACCTGGCCCTGGCCATAGCTATCAACGGCAAAAGCGACGAGGCCTACCTGGTACGCGGCGACACCCACCGCGACCTTGGCGATATGACAGCCGCTATAAATGATTATACAAAAGCCATACAGGTAAACCCTAATTACACCTATGCCTATTTAAACCGCGCTATTGAAAAAGATAAAATGAATGATAAAAATGGCGCGGTAAAGGATTTTGAAAAACTAATAGCCATAGCGCCTAAAAAAGAAGAAGCATATATGCGCCTGGGCAAGGTGACCGATTTTTATAAATATACGCCCAACGGCATACAGCTATTTACAGCGGCCATTACCTTAAACCCGGCCAATTCAAATTTTTACCTGCACCGTGGCGAGGCCAAAGCTGCAGCAGGCGATATTCCCGGCGCCATGGCCGATTATAATGCCGGTTTAACCAAAGACCCTAAAAACACGGCCATATTGCTTAAACGCGGGTTGGTTAAGGCCGGCAAAGAGGATTACACAGGCGCCATGGCCGATTTTAATACATCGCTAAAAATCGATTCTACATCTGATGCTGCCGCGTTACCCTATCAAAACCGGGGTTATGTAGAAACCAAACAGGGTAATTATAAAGCCGCGATGAAAGATCTTGACAAAGCAGTTTCGATATTCTCAAACGAAGAAACGTTTTTATTCAGGGGCGATTTAAAACTCATTTTAAAAGACTATGCCGGCGCAGCCGATGATTATCATAACGCCATTTATATTAACCCTGCTTATGCAAAGGCACTGGCACATAGCGGTATTGCCAAAAGCTACCTGGGCGACGCACCAGGTGTTAATGAAGATTTTACGGCAGCCCTAAAAGCCGACCCAAACAACGCCGATACCTATACCGACCGCGCCGCAGCCAAAGTAAATTTAAAAGATGCCACCGGCGCTGTTGCTGATTGTAACCAGGCCATAAGGCTTAACCTTAAACACGCCCGCGCCTACCTGCAACGTGGCCTGGCCAAAATAGCCCTTAACGATAAACTGGGCGCCTGCGCCGACATGAACAAAGCCGCCGAATTTGGATCGAAAGAGGCGCCGGCTGTTATAGCTAAATATTGCAAATAGCTGATGGTTCATGGGTCGTGGCAAAAGTTTACGATAATATCAACTTGCTAAGCTTAGATTGACTTCAGCATTTAGCCTGGAGCTCGAGATAAAAAACAAATGGCTTTACTGTCCACTTAACCCATTTATTACAACCTGCGCCAGGCAACCTCGGCAATAACAGCCTGCCCGCCCTGGGTGGTGTGCGTTACCACATATTTAATTTGACTGCCCGTATAGGTGTATGAGCGCTTTTGTACAGTACCCTCCCAATTAGGGAACGATGCATGGGCTATGTTAAAAACAATGGTTTTGCTTTTTTCATCAACCAAATACCTGCCAAAATGTGCATTGCTGCCCTGCACCATTGCAGCATTTTCTTCGGGTGTACTCTTATTTTTATCGCCCGATGCAACCTGCGGCCGTAATGCTTTATAAATCTGGATGGCGTAATTTCCCTGAGCATCAAATATCAGCAGCCCCTGCGGGTTATCGCCATAAGGATGTATCCTGTTGCCATCCGGGTAAATATTATCAACAGATACAAGCACCCAGGTACCTGTTAACTCATCGGTTAATGGCTTCTTATTTTCCTGGGCATGCAGGTTAGTTGCTGCAAAAACAACCAGCAGCATAAATGTTATTTTTTTCATGATTTTTGTTAATTTTTTATCTCTTAATGTTCTATTTGTATAACTTAAATGTCTATATAGTACATCTAAATTCGTTCTGACGATGCAAATTTATACAGACTTTGGCATGCATATCCTGTAAGTTTTTTCACTAATTCTGTATTTTTGAAATAATGAGAAAAGAGAATTTATACCGTCCGTTTGAAGTTGATTTTAAAGTACTGGAGCATTTTCCCAGGGTAACAAGGAGCAACAACTTTTTTGAGCTGATATATATTGTGGATGGCACGGGTGTGCAGTTCATCAACAAAAACAAATTCAATTACCGCAAAGGAAATTTGTTTTTATTAACCCCGCAGGATACACATTCATTTGAAATAAATACGGTAACCAAATTCTTTTTCCTGCGGTTTAATGAATATTACGTGCAAAACAATGCAACAAAAGATAAAGCCCTGGTACAAAGGATGGAGTATATCCTTCAAAATGCAAGTCACCGGCCGGGCTGCATTTTAAAAAACAAAGTTGATAAGCCGCTGATAGCCAATTTGATTGAAAGCATTATCCAGGAACAAACAAATCAACAAATTTATTGCGATACCATTATTACCCAGATAGTGAATACCATTATCACGATAGTTGCCCGCAACATAGCACTAAAACTCCCTAAAAACATTAAGGAAAATACAGGCGAAACAGTATTGGAGATTTTGCATTACATACAGGAAAACATATTCGACCCCAAAAAGCTGCGGGCCGAGAACCTGGGCCTGCATTTTGGCATTTCGTTAAGCTACCTGGGCCGGTATTTTAAAAAACAAACCGGCGATACGTTACAGCAGTACATTTCGATGTATAAAATAAGGCTGATTGAAATGAGGTTGTTACACAGTGATATGCGTATAAACGAAATTGTTAACGAACTCAATTTTGCCGACGAAAGTCACCTCAACAAAATATTCAAAAAATATAAAGGATTGAGCCCCACCGAATACAAGAAGCAATTTTGCTGATAATATATAGAAGCTAAAAGCAGAATGCACAAAGCTTAAAGCTAACTCATTGATTTCTATTTGATAAAAGAATATATGTGAAAATTAATTAATATATCTTAGAACCTGTCTAAATTTGATTTAGATTATTTATGTCACATATAGAAATCATTGCCGTTGACTTTAGTCAACGGAATAATGACTAAAAGGCAAATGGCTTTAGCCAAATTCCACTGAATAATTTGGCTAAAGCCAGCAATGATACCTTCTTTTACCGTTGACTAAAGTCAACGGCAATAAATAAAACTCGCTTTTAGACAGCTACTTATACATCACAGAATATAAATGAAAAAGCCGGGCATCTTCACGAAACCCGGCCACTATATTTTTGAATTTCTACTTACTAAACCGCTTTTCTATCATTGCCCTGCAGCTGTTGGCGTAATTCCTTTAGTTCCATTTCATAAGCGCGCATCCTGGCTTGAAGAATATCTACTTCGGTACGCATCATTTGTATTTCGGTAATGAGCTTGGCCGACTCGGGCTTATTGATTTTTTTTTCGCCTGTACCAAGAATGAGCCATTCGGGTGAGTATTTAAGCTGGAAACAAAGTTTACGGATAAGGTAATAACTGATGTCCTGCTTTTTGTTAACCACCTTGCTGATAAAACCCTGGTCGACACCGATAGCAGTGGCTAAGCCCATTTGGCCGCCATGTTCCTGTACAATTACTTTTAACCGTTTTATTATTGCTTCGTCAGACATATTATGCCTGCAATAATAAACAATTTGTTCATTAGTTTATTAGTCATTGGTTCATTGGTCATTGGAACGCGGGCATAGTGGGCATGCAGGACAAAAAGCTTTCCGGCAGGAGAGTACCAGACTTACGAAGTTTTTAAAACTTCGTAAGTCTTCCGACGACACTAATGAACTACAGAAGGCGCCTACCCTATTTGCAAAGCGATACTAATGAACCAACAAACTAATGAACTTCTACCGTGCGCAATAATTCGCTGAGGTGTTTATTGTAGGTGGTAATACTTATCCGGCCTGATTTATAATCGGAGGTAAATTTCTGAAGTTGCTGTTCGGCATTTACGGGTGCAGCGGTTTTACTGAGGGCCTTATTTAACCTATCCAGTTTTTGGCCAAGGCTTTGCATCAGCAACAATGGCTCAACATCGCTGGTTTGATGTAGCATTTTATTTACTTTACGGCGCTGTTGTTTATCAAAATGTAATATTAAAAATACAGCAGCCGATCCCAGGATTGCGAAAAAGTAAAAAGCGTCCATAACATTAAAATAAATTTGAATACTGATGTTAATACGCTTAATTGAAACTATTGGTTACGGCTTATTTAATAAAAGTTGTTAACAGCTTAATGAATGGTTAAATAAAGGCCCTGCCCGGCACTATTTAATTACTTTATTACGCCGTAATTTAGCGCAAGGGTTTTTAAAATTTGCTTTAAAAAGCGGTACTTTGTATTGACTTAACATGGCGAAAACAAACACCATTTTAAAACGCTTATAAAACTATGAAACCAGGAGATAAGGTAATTTGCATTAACGATAAGATAGATCCCGAAAAAAGCGAAGAGATACGCCGCGATTTTGAGATTTGGATAACCCGGGATAAGGAATATACCATTCGCGAGATACTGGATAATAATGGCATTGTTACCGGCGTATTGCTGGAAGAAGTGCACAATTTTCCCAAATTTTTTAAACTGATAAACCGTTTCCAGGAACCAGCGTTTGCCCAGTGGCGTTTCCGCAAACTCAATTATGCCAGCCAGCCCGCAGAGGTGCTAAGCGAGGTAGAGGAGTTGATAGAGCAACTGGAAAAAGAACAACAACAGGTAAAAGTAAAATAAGCTAACCAGCCAAATTGATTTTACCAGGTAACCTTTTAAAAAATCCATGCTTTTTAGATTGACAGGCAATAAACCCTGCATAGTAAATATTTACCGTGCAGGGTTTAAACGTTTTTAGCTGTTCCCAAAAAATAAACCGTAATAACAATGCATTCGCCCATGTTTAAGTTATTTAACATATGCTTAAAATGCCAATTAGCATATATCAGTCGTAATTTCCGGCGGCTTCTGTTTCTACAAGTTGAGTAAGTATAGCTTTTAATGTTGCTTCGCGCGCCCATTGCTGCTCAACGCCCGAAGCATCCTGCTGGTACCATTTAAGCGGGCTGTTAATTTCAATACGGGCTTTATAAACAAAATTTTTCGTGGGGTGCATTTTACTGCCCTCGTAGCTGTTCAGGTTCTCGGCCTTAATGATCTTTGCAAAGTCGCGCCCTTTTATATCAAGCTGCAAGCATTCATCCAGCGAATTTTTAAAATCCTGCTTATCCTCCAGCCACAGGATTAGCATGTCGTCGGCAAACTCATGGTCGGCAATGGCTATGCGGCTATAATTATAATCAACAGATATGATCATCCACCATAATTGGTCTTTTAGTTTTTGTGTAATTTTCATTTTTTTATTTAGTTTATTGGTTCACTTTTTTTGGTTCATTGGTTCACTTGTTCATTAGTTCATTGGTCGATTTTGGTGAGACCTGCCATCGTAAAGAGTTGCAACTGCTATCTACAAACTGCTATCTGCCAACCGGCAACTGCAAACTGCTATCTGCCAACCGGCAACTGCAAACTGCTATCTACCAACCGGCAACTGCAAACTGCTATCTGCAAACCGGCAAACCGGCAACTGCAAACTGCTATCTGCAAACTGCTATCTGCCAACCGGCAACTGCAAACTGCTATCTGCAAACTGGCAACTGCTATCTGCAAACCGGCAACTGCAAACTGCTCACCGGAAAGCGGGCTGCCAGCCGGGGCTGTATTTTTGAATGGCGATAATCTCTTTACTAAGTTTTTGGCAGGCAGCCAGGTAAGCCTGGTAACGCAACAGCGGTTCGGGCAAATCGCTGTTATCATTATTGGATTGTGATGAAAATGCTGCCGTTGCATTTGGTTGGTTTAAGGCTGAGTAAGCAATATGCATATGAGTAGATTTTTGGATTATTGTAGATTCTTGTTATTAATTGATTAAATATTTCTGTATTAACTTTCTTTAAATTCTATGTAATTAAATTTGTTATTGATTTAATTTATCTTAAATTAGCAGAAGAGAACAGGACAAATATAAAGAATTATCTTTAACATAATCAAGAAAAATCTGTAAATAATATTTATCATGGATAATGCATTAAAACCAAACAAAATCAAAACCATTCGCCCGGAAACGTTGGAGTTTATTATATTATATACTCAATTGAAAGGAAAAGCATTTGCCGGCAATGCGCAGCTTGCGGAGGCGTTAGGCTTTAACTCGCCCAGTTCCATTACCGAAATTGTAAAAAGCAGGCAAAATATCGATCCCGATAAATTCAGAATTTTTAAAGAAAAGTACAAGGAATTCATATCAGGCAAAACAACAGCATTAAATCAAGAAAAAAATACAGAAAATAAAGCAAAAGAAGGGATTCCGATGTATGAAATTATTGCAACCGCGTCGGGCGTTGAGGTGTATAATGATATAAATGATTCCCAGCCTGTGGGGCGCATGAACTTTCCGGGTATCGAGGATTGCGATTTTGCATTACCCGTTTGGGGGCACTCCATGTATCCGTACCTGGAGAACGGATGCTGGGTAGCCTTAAAAATAATTCACGATAAGAAGATATTACCCGGCGAAGTATATTACATTGAATGGGGCGATTATCGCATGTACAAAAGGCTGCTGGCCGGCGATAACCCGGATGAAGTGATAGCACACTCAGATAATACTACCGAGATGGTGGGTAACCGCCTTAAGTATGCCCCCTTCCCTATCAACGTTGCCGATATCAAAAAGCTTTGCCTGGTAAAAGACATTCATAAAAAGCATAATCATTAATAGGAAAAGAACTTGTATGCAGAATTTCAAATTTCAGATGTACAGATTTGGGGTATGCAGATGCTGCATTCAAGCTAAAGGAGGGCTCATTCTGAAGATGATACAGTCGAGGTCTGTCTTCACACTCTCAACCAGTTCGTCAACTTCGGCCTGGGACAGGCCTTCCCTGAAATCGTCCCGGCTGGTATTACTTAAATATTGCAGGTAAGGAGTAATCATAAGGTTGTGCTTTTTATTTAAACGATTGCCGTCATAAGCCAACATTTTAAACAATTTATCAAGGTGCACGAAGTAATTGCGCTTAGTTAAACCCCCGATATCAGCCGATTCCTTTTTTATTTGTTTCAAAAATTCTTCGGGAATCATAATTTATTATTTACCTTTAATGCCCGCTATTTATATACCCTGGCAAAGATATAAACAAACGGACTACTACCCTGCAACAATCGAATTTATATTGCACCGGTATTTGTACTAAAATAAAAGCTTAAACCTTTATAAAATTCCTAAAAGTTGTATAACAATTTAATAAGCACTTCGTTTATCTAATATAGCAACACATTATGGCAAGCAGGGCATCACAATTTATCTCCGACCAACTCAGCGTTGGCAGTGTCTTGCAAAATATTCTTTTTTACGGAATGCTGGCTTTTTTAGTTTGCCTGGTAATAACACAGTTGCAAACTAAACATGCCCATGCCCGGCAACGATCAATTTCTAAATAAAACAACAATCCACCATTTACGCGGCATACCATAATAAATTTCTTGTAGTGCTTATACCAGCACCTATAACCAGACTATACAAAAGCTATTCCCAAAATTGGATACATTGCCAGGGCTAAGATTTTATTACTACGAAAAATGGCTTGATTAAATCAATTTGTTAACAGGTAAAAATCACCCGGCAAATTCCAATAAATACCGTGACTATCGGCTATAAACCACTTAATAAGGCCCATTTAGGCCATAGTTATTAACATTTGACCAATTTATTAACACATACTAAATATTCGTACACAATAACCATATATTTATTTCAGCCAATGCCACGGTTGATACTCCAAAACCGGGCAAACTAAAATTATAAACGAAGAGAAAAGAATAAAGATGGATCCTGTAATGTCGCTTTTAATTAGTGGTATAGTTGCCGCAATTATTTTAGTAATCTTTAACAAACAACAAGTTAGTAAAGTAAGTAACAATATCTATACCGATGATGTGCAACAACTTTACCTGCTTACCGCTGCCGAATATAAAATTAACGCGTTGGAAAACCAGCAACAGCTTAGGGAGGGGAAACCTGAAAACAAAACCACCGTTTTGCCAGAAATTGAGCTTGAAATAGCACAACTAACCCAGGCATTTAACGAAGGTAAAATTCAGTTAAATGAGCTGAATAGCAAACTTGATAACTTATTGAACAAATTCAACGTCAATAGCGCAGCCTTATCCCAGGCCTGTTAATTATCTTTACCAGGTTAAAAGCGACCTGCTTTAGGCGGCGGGCTTTGCTTGCTCTGCTTTTTATCGTGCTATCTTATGACAACTACATACCCGGACAATTTTGCCTGCCCTTTTTTGGGTTCGATAATATAATAGTACGTTCCGGATGGTACTACGCCGTTGTTGTAATTTCCGTTCCAGGCCTTTGTATAATCTACTGATCTGAATACCGAAATACCGTGACGGTTAAACACGCTTACTATGCAGCCCGGATAATTTGCCAGCGCAGGTATGTTCCAGGTATCATTACGGCCATCGCCATTGGGCGTAAAAGCATTGGGGATAACTATAGGCGCTATTATACAGCCAACTTCGGGCGTAAGGCTTATATCAATGGTATTTGATTGGGCCGGCGTGGGGGCAACACATTTGCCATAAGTAGTCATAGCGCAATACACCTGGTCGCCATCAGCTAACATTTTAGTAGTGTAAGTATCGCTGTTGCTTACCAGCGCGCTATTTACATACCATAAGTACGTTGGTGCACCGCTGCCTGTTTGATAGTTTGCCGGTGTAGGTGTAAAGGTTATTTCTTTACCCTGGCATACAGGCATGGGCACAGATGCCGCTATGGTAACCGTACTCACCTGAACAGGATCGGCAATAATATTGGCGGCTTCAGATACCGGCGAAGAAACAGGTGTACAACCATCATTATTTACAACCACGCACGTTACTTTATCGCCCCCGGCCAACATACTGGTGGCATATACACTGCCCGGATTATTAATTTGCTGCCCGTTTACCATCCATTGATAAGTTGGGATACTGCCCGCGTTTGTGGCGGTAGCGGTGAAAGAAAGCGCAGCTCCCAAACACGAGCTGATTGTCCCGTTTGGACTGATACTAACCGTTGGCGAAACAGCCTGCTTTATTAACACCTTAATTACATTTGATTGAACAGGCGCAGGCGCAACACATTTACCATATGTAGTCATAAGGCAATACACCTCGTCGCCATCGGTAAGGGCATTGGTGGTATAGGTATTATTACTGCCAACAGGGGCGCCATTTAAATACCAAACATAGGTTGGTAAGCCTTCTGATGTTTGATAGTTGGCAGGCAATGGGGTAAAAGTAACCGTGCTGGCTGCACATACGGGCATAGCCACCGATGAACTGATGGTTACAGTACTTACCTGCACCGGTGTGATAATGATATTTGCCGGCGCCGATACCGGTGAAACAACTGGTGTGCAGCCATCATTATTGATAACTGCACAGGTTACCACGTCGCCATTGACCAACGTATTAGTGGTATAAGTTTTGCCAGGGTTGTTAACAACCGGCAAGCCATTTAAAAGCCATTGATAAGTTGGATTAAGGCCTTCATTTACTACAATAGCCGTAAACACAAAATCACCGCCCGCACAGCCGCTAATGTCACCTGCCTTATCAATACTTACCGTTGGCGGGGCAGCATCGGGCTTATAAAATACCCTGAGTATATTTGACATTACTGGTGTACTGCAAGGCAGGCCCGCGGCGGTTACAGTACAGGTAACTGCGTCATTGGCTTGTAAAGTGCTGCTGGCAAAAACTGCGTTATCAGTTCCTGCATTTGCCCCGTTTACCTGCCATTGATAGGCGGGATTAAAACCTGCATTGGCTGCCGTAGCATTAAAAGATACCAACTGGCCGGCACATGGTATATTAACCTGGTTTATGACAACTGTTGGCGTTGCCGCGGGGTTAACTGTTACGGTAAAAGTAACCGGTTTACCGGCACACATTGCGCCTGTGGCCGAACTGGGCGTAACAGTTATGGTAGCTATTAAAGGCAAACTGGTTTTATTAACCGCTGTAAAAGATATATTTCCTGTACCGGCAGCCGCCAGGCCAATGGCCGGGTTATTATTTGTCCAGTTATAAACATCGCCGGTACCCGTAAAAACTATGGGTGAAGTTACTGCGCCATCGCAATAAGGCTGCGGGTTTGTAACCGGGTCAGCTACCGGTAATTTATTTACCTGGGCCGTAAGCGGCACATTAACATTTCCTGCACCGGCCGATGATAATATCAAATCGCCTGCATATGTTGCGGCTGGCGGATTGTCTTTTAATTTCACATACAGTGTTATGGGCTTAACTTTATTACCCTGCAATACCAGGAACATAAAATCACTATAGCCCGCCGCTGGGCTGGCAGATACCTGGAAACCGGCCGGAGGTGTAACATCTATATTTGCGGCTAAATTTGTACCCTCAACCGTAAACTGTAAGTAAGTTGAAGGTGAGCCCTCGCAAATATTTATATCTCCCGTTACTGCCGATGCGGTAATGTTGCCCACAAATTCTCTTACTTCAATGTTTAGGGTAAAACTGCTGCTGCCCCCTGCATTATAAGCTGTAACCTTATAATCGGTAGGTGGCCATAAAACTGTCGGTGTTCCTGTTATAATGCCTGTTTTAGGATCAAATACCAAACCGGCGGGCAGGGCCTTATCAATAATGTAACCCGTGGTTATTACTTTTTTTAAATAATTGCCGTCGAATTCAGATACAATCAAATTGCCATCGGGATCCAAAGTAATGCCTGCCGGGCTACTAAAATAAACACCTGTTCCAACTCCACTCTGGGTGCCCCTTGGCCCTCCGCCTGCAATGGTGGTAACCACCTGGTCGGGCGTTATTTTCCTTATCGTACCGTTGCCCCGGTCGGCTACGTACAGGTTTCCCGATTTATCAATTGTGATACCTGTTGGAAAAGCAAACTTTGCTGCCGCGCCCGTACCATCGCCGGCACCAAATGTACCGCTTCCTGCAAAAGTTGTTACATCGCCAAAAGGGCCTACTTTTCTTATAACATTGCCCCCTTGTTCGGCAATATACAGGTTGCCTGCGGCATCAACCACAATCCCTGCCGGCTTGTTAAAGCTTGCTGCATTGTATTTTCCATCCACAGTGGCTGCGGCGCCGCTACCCACAAATGTGTATACGTAGCCCGTAGGCGAAATTTTACGAATAAGGTTACTACCGTCAGATACATAAAGGGTACCGGCAGCATCTATAGCGATGGCGTTAGGGTTAATAATACTGGCAGCCGTACCTTGCCCATCCAGGGGCGTTCCAATTAATAAGCCGGCGGCAAACACTGAAATTGTTCCGTCGGGTATTATCTTTAATATGTTATGCCTTGCATAATTAGCAACATACAAATTACCTGCCGCGTCTCTGGCAATACCATACGGGAGGTTAAATTTGGGCGAAGCAAAATTAGGCCCTCCCGGAATTCCATCGGGCGCCAGGGTTGATACCATACCCTCCGGGGTAATTTTACGGATACGGTAATTATCGGCATCGGCCAGGTAAATATTGCCTTCGGCGTCGGTCGTCATTCCATACGGCTCTGTAAACTGTGCCTGGGTGCCATCACCATCGGCAGTGCCGTTTCTGCCGGTACCAGCAAATACGGTAGTTTCGCCATAAATTGTTGCAGGTACCTCGCCGCCGCTATTAGTTGGCTTTAACGGTACAATGGGTGAATTTTTTTTGTACACATTAGGGGTGCTGTAGCTAATATCAGGCGCACTAACCACCGGGGGCAAAGCATTGGTCTTTACCTTTATCATGAGCGGGAAACTACTTTCTCCACTTAAATTATAGGCCGTAACTGTATATTTGGTAAGCGCCGATACTTCTGCAGGGGTGCCGCTGATGGCCCCCGTTGCCGGGTCAAAAATCAATCCGGCAGGCAAAGGTTTATCAATGCAGTATCCGGTTACCTGTATTTTTCTTATTATATTATTGCCTTGGTCTGCTATAAACAAATTGCCTAAGGCATCAACGGCAACACCCAACGGAGCAAAAAACTTTGCTTTTTTCCCGATATCGTTAACCTTACCGGATGAACTGCCCGCCACGGTAGTTACCACGCCATCGGGTGTTATCCGGCGTATGAGATTGTTCCCCGTATCGGCAACGTATATATTCCCCAATACATCAATTGTTAAACCATTTGGCGACTTGAAGCTTGCATCGATGCCTTTACCATCAATAGCGCCGGCTATACTTTTGTTGCCGGCAAACGTGCTTACCGTACCATCGGGAGCAATTTTGCGGATTATAGAATTTCCGCCATCGGCAACGTATATATTACCTGCAGCATCTGCAACAAGTCCTGTAGGGACATTAAAACTTGCTGCTGTACCTTTACCATCCTGTGTTCCCCTGTTTCCGCTGCCTGCAAATGTAGTTTTTACGCCACCAGGGGTGATTTTTAAGAGAACGTGGTTAAAAGCTTGCGATATAAACAAATTGCCCAACGCATCTACAGCCACGCCATAAGGCTGATATATGCCTGTTGCAGCAGATGATACGTCTGCCGCCATGGTAATTTTCCTGATGCTTGAGTTTAAGCCATCGCCCACGTATAGATTGCCTGCCGCGTCTTTATTTATATATACCGGGACCGAGAACCTGGCGGCAATGCCTTTACCATCAACATTTCCTTGTGAGCCGTCGCCTGCAAATACAGACACTTCTCCGGCAGGCGTAATTTTCCTGACCTGGTGATTTTTAGAGTCGGCCACATAAACATTGCCTGCAATATCGGTAACAACACTTACAGGCACATGAAATGATGCCACCGCACCTTGCCCGTTTGCATTGCCAATAAGGCCGCTACCTGCCAAAGTACTGACACCTCCATATGCATTTGCCGGAACCACGCCACCTTCATTTTTAGGTTTTAATATATTTATAGTTTTACCGATTGTAAAAACAGGCGGAGCGGTGTAACTGATATCCGGGGGCTGGCCAAAAGATATGAATACCGTAAATAACAGTAAAACTATAATGGCCAACGCTTTTACAGATGCCCCCACTTGATTATGCTAATTTATAAGACAACCAAAGCAATAAGGGCTTATATGTACCAAAGTTTAAAGATTTGTATAGGTTAGGCATATAATATACTTTAAATACAAAAGCCGAAGGTAGTGGTTGATAAGTAATACTAAATTAGGTATTTATCTGTCAAATAATCAAATTAAAAACCATGTATTTAAAGAAGAAAAGCAGGGCCGGTTTAACCTTAATTTTTGCACAAAAAAAAGCCGGACGAATGCCGGCTAATATTTAAAAAAGAATAAATTTTAAAGCTCTTAGTTGCGCCTGAAACCGCCTTTGCCACCGCCAGTGTTGCCACCGCCGTTAAAACCAGGACCTTTGTCTTCGGCTATGTTAACCGTAATCCTGCGTCCGTAATAACTTGCGCCATTCATACATCTTATCGCTTCTTTCGCTTCGTTATCGTTCACCATCTCTACAAACCCAAAACCCTTACTCTCTTTTGTTTCGCGGTCCTTAATGATCCTGAGGGACTTAACCGGCCCAAAATCACCAAAAACTGCTGTTAATTCGGCCTCATCTACTTCTAAAGGAAGCCCTGCAATAAATACTTTCATCAATGTCTTTAAAATTTGCATAAAGGTACAAAAAATAAGGGGCATTTTACCTGTTACCTTTGTAAATAGCTTGGTTGCAACGGCTTTTTTACCTTTAAATTACGCAGGCATTTTAACCTGCACAACAAATAACCGCTATGAAAACGAATGTTGATTTATTTAAGTTGTAGTTCAAAACTACCCTCTACGCGATAAAATGGTGAGTTTTCTTTATCGTCTTTAGCCAAAAAAGTAAAGAATGTACCTTTTGCTATCGTATTATCCTTATTGTATTGATCAATAGTTATTTTGCCCGAATCATCCTTACCGACAAATTTGGTAAGTGTATATTGCAGCAGCGGCTTTTTTTCATCAACCGTAAATAAAAACTGGCTACCGGCAACTTTACTATTGATATTGGCCGATGCAAAACCTTCTGAGCTTATGCCAAAACTCATGGTATGCGCCTTGTTAATGGCTGTAATGCCAAAATATTTGTTATCGTCGTTATGTACGTTGATGAATGCTATCGAATCTGTCCCTGCATCAAAAGTGTAGGTAGAATCTTCGATGGTTACTTTTAACGTTCCTTTTGCGGCCAAAAAATTACCGGGGCTATTAATAATACCTAAGGCCGCACTATCGGCTGCAGTGGCCGGTTTGGTAGTCTCCATATCCTTAACACTCTCATCTTTCTGACATGATGAAACCACCACCGAGATAAGTAAAGCATATAAAACAAACCATTTAGTAAACCGGATACTCATAGGCTATATTGATGGTTAAAGCTAACAATAAAAACTCTAAAAATTTATCAATACAAATCAATTTAGTAAATATTTAACGTTTTTTAACGCCCTTATGATAAATAAACAGTGTTATGATATTATTGTTACCTAATTCTAAAAAATACATTTCCGCAAAATGAATTTCATCCCGGTATTTGACTGATATCTTCAGGCTTGGTTTAAGTCAAAAAAAACAAACAGACTTAATCTTTCAACTAAAAAACTTCACCTACGTTAATGAACAATCCCTTTGATCCTTCCCGGCCAAAGCCATAATCAATGGCGATATTTGTTTTTGATACTTTATTAAGCTTAATACGCAAACCCGGGCCAAAGGCGGGTTGTATCGCCTGTAACCTGGTGCCCGGCGCCGCCGAAAAGGATTGTCCGTTTACAAACAGTACGCCGCCTAATAAACCATTCCGGCTTATTTTAAAACGGTATTCGCTTTCAAAGTATACCATTTGCGCGCCCCTGAACCTACCCTGTATATAACCCCGCCCGGTAGTAAAACCCGGATCGTGCCCGGTAGCCGGCAGATCAAGATAGGCCGGCCGGCCGTTAAGCACCAACCAGTTGTACGACCAAAAGGCAATTACATTATCAGAGTTTGCAGGCAGCCGGTAATACTTCCGCACATCAATAATTAACGATCGCCATGACGTAGTACTCCCCAGGAAAGTAAAATTATCACGATAATTTATTAGTGTATAAAAACCGCGCGATGGATTGATAGAGTTATCGCGGCTATCAAACAAGGCGTTAAAGGTTACCCCTGTTGATATGGCACGGGATACAGGTCCGTATTTTTCATAATCTGATACACCTCCATTTAACTGCCCTTTTTCGGCCATGTTCCAGCGATCATCAAAAATATACCCAAGGCCTGCAAAAAAATTGCCCCCTATGTGCCTTAATACAGTTTCGTTAAACCTAAAAAAAGAGTAAACAAGCGGGTTCTCATTGCGTATGTCTGATTGGGAGCCCAGGCCAAAACTGCTTTGAGGGTATTTGTAAAACCTTAAATCGCCAATGAAAGCGAATTGATTATCTTTTGTATAGATATAGGATTGCAGCGGAATGATTACCTGCTTTTTTTGAGTATAAGCAGGATTTATGGTTATGGTAGATATGCGTGCTTCCGGGCTGGTACGAAAAGCTATATTGCCCGAAATAGTAGCGGCCAGGCCGGTTTGCAATGTATAACCAACCGCCGGCAAAATCGACAAAACAGGCTTTGTGGTAATTGAATCAACTTTTACATGCTTATCTGCTTTAACAAAAACAGCTTTTATAACATCAAATATATCTTTTTCATAAGCCGTATCAACGGGGGCGGCAACAATGGTGTCCTTAAGCTTTGAATGGCCAAGCGGTATATACTTTTTATCCTGCGCGTATGATACCGTGCAACTGAACAGCAGGACAATGAGCGCAAAGCTAAAAGTGACTATTTTTTTGCCAGGCATTATTATTTGGCATTTTTAAGTTTGGTAAAATTGCAAGTATAATACAATTATAACACTTACCTATTTATATCAATTTAAATACCAGTTTTTTTATTGCGCCTTTAACCTCGGGTCGAAGGTAAATTTGTTTACGCTGCGAATTTTTATTTTTTCGAAATCAGGGTGGGCCGGGTTAAGCAGGTAGTTATATTCCAGGTCAATAATTGCCGATGGCACTTTTAAAATCGCGGTTTCCATTTTACGCAGCCACTCATCTCCAAGTTGTTGGGTAAGGGGATAATTGATCACCTTAGCCCATTGCTCGTTGAGTTTGTTAAGTTGCCTGATTGTTATTTCGGTAATGGGTAGTTTATCAGGGACGTCAATAATGATCACCGAAAAATTGCCGCTTTGTAACGACGTACCCACCGAATGGGCAAGTTTTTCCAAACAGGAAAGCGCCAGGGAACCGCCCGTGTAAATAACATACTGCCCGGCCGAATTCCATCGCCCGTCGATACCAGACCCTTTACGGTCATGGGCATATTTGGTTTGGCTTATGCGGTAGGTGAGCACTGCGTGGTGAGTGGTAAATAGTTGATTAAGTGAGTAGTTATATTGACGATTTTAAAATCGGCTAAAATATCATGAAATGATTGACAAATTGAGCGATTGCAGCTACTAACCATTCTCCACTCACCCAATCAACCATTCACCAACATTAAGCTAAAACCCCGTAATCGATACGGACAAGCTGGGCTATCACAATGTTGATGCCGGTGATGGTATCAAGCAAATCAAAGGGGATAGCATCAATGCCGGGGTTATAATGTTTTAACCAGCTTTTAAATTCATCAAGCGTACCAAAGGTATCAAGGCCCTTATTAAAAAGTTCAAAAAGCTGGATGATGTGCTCGCTCAGGCCCTGGTTTAAATCCCGTGAGCCCTGGATGTGTTTACGCAGGGTTGGCTCGGTGATATCAAGCCATTTGGCAACATCAATTTGCGTGGCCCCCGTAACACGAATTAAATCGGTAATGGCTCCAGATTGCAAACCGTGTTTTATAGCACCAAGCTTGGCCAGGGGCGATTTAAAATAAGTTTCATAAGGCACAAACAAATCATGTAACATAAATGCCGATGCATCATGCTCAGGTATTACATACGGCTTTGAAGGCGCCTGCTTAGCGCTTGTTGTGGTATACTGCCCTTTTTCTGATTTCATACACAAATGTAAATATTTTCTTTTTAAAAAGAAAATATTTAGTTCACTGGTTCATTAGTTCATTAGTATCGCTTCGATATATTAAAATGGTGATATCACCCGGAAAACACTATGAACCGGCCGTATTAGACGGCATGCACCACCAGACAAGACCAATGAACTAATGAACCAGTGAACCAATGAACCAACAAACAAGATCAATGAACTAATGAACTAATGAACCAGTGAACCAATCAAGTAAATTATTTTACCAAAAAAATTAGCATAATTAAAAAATAATTCTTACATTTGATTCTACTTTATGCCAATCGGCATTTTAAACATAACACATGAAAACTTCTTTTAAATACGCATGTGCATCCCGGAGGATGCAGATGGTGAATGATTATTTTGAGTATGTTAAAGGTGAACCCTCGCCGGATACATCTGCAAAAACAACTGGATTGAAAAAAAGCTGGGTCCGCGAACCGGAGATACCTACAATTCGCGGTCTGGCATTATTTCTAAACTTCAAAAATATTGCTGATTTTGAAGAGTATGAAAAAAAACGAAGCCACAGAAAGCCACTCCGGTATGCCCGGTTTAGAATTGAGGCAGCTTACGAACAACTTTTGTTTGAAAAACCCACAGGAGCCATATTCGCACTGAAAAGCATGGGCTGGAATGATAAACCCGAAGCAACCAAAACATCAACCGAAAGCCACAAAACCCTCAAAGTCGAGATAACCAGCACCGGCCCCCAACCCGCATCTACCGAAAAGGAAGTGGATGATTTAATTTGAGAACCCTGAGAATTTGAGAATTTGAAGATTTGAGAATTTGAAAATGGATACCTCAACCCCAATGACCTAATGACAGCGAAGCAAATGACTAATGACAGCGCAGCGAATGACCAATGACAGCGAAGCAAATGACCAATGACAGCGAAGCGAATGACTAATGACAGCGAAGCGAATGACCAATGACAGCGAAGCGAATGACCAATGACCAATTAACCAACGACCCCAAATTTGAAGTATCCATCCTGTTTGGGCAAAATTACAATACCGATGCACATGTTGTGGTAAACCAGGGTGGCACAAGCTCGGGCAAGACTTACGCCATTGGGCAGGTGCTGTTTTGTATAGCGTGCCAGGCGCCCAAACAGGTTATAACCATAGTGGGCCAGGATATTCCAAATTTAAAAGCAGGCGTACTGCGCTATGCTTTAAGTATTTACAATAGTTCGGCAGTATTACAAACGGCGGTAAAAAGCTATAATAAAAGCGACCGGATATTTGAGTTTCATAACGGTACTTTAATCGAATTTAAAAGCTATGCCGATCCGCAGGACGCCAAATCGGGCAAGCGCGATTACCTGTTTATAAACGAAGCCAATGGCATAAGCTACGCGGTTTATGCCGAACTGGCCTTGCGAACCCGTAAGCGCATTTACATAGATTATAACCCCAACAGCACCTTTTGGGTTCATGAGCAGGTAATAGGCAGGCCGGGAGTGCAAACCATTATATCCGATCACAGGCATAACCCCTTTTTGGACGATGGCGTAAGGGCCAAAATAGAATCGCTAAAAACAGACGATATCGAATTATGGAAAGTTTACGCCCGGGGCCTTACCGGTAAAATATCGGGTCTCATATTCCCTAACTGGTATATCTGTGAACAGATACCCCCCGAAGCCAGGCTAATTGCCACCGGCCTGGATTTTGGTTTTACCAACGACCCAACCGCCTGCCTGCAGGTTTACCTGCAAAACGGCGAACTATGGATACACGAATTGATATACCAAACCGGGCTTACCAATACCGATATAGCCACCAGGCTGAAAGCCGAAGGCCTGAGCCTTAAAACCGAAATTATTGCCGATAGCGCCGAGCCAAAATCGATAGAGGAATTTAAACGCATGGGATGGTACATTACCGGGGCAAAAAAAGGCGCCGACAGTATCAATAATTCTATTGATATACTCAAACGGTACAAAATGAACATAACCCGCGCCAGCGTTAACCTGCGTAAAGAGCTCGACCGCTACAAATGGCGTGTCGACCGCAGCGGCAAAACCATCAACGAAGCTGTAGATTCCTACAACCACTTGATAGATGCGCTAAGGTACGTGGCTTTAAATAAACTGACGATAAATCGCGACACCAAACTAAAATCGAGGCTGCCATATAATGCTAAATCAAATGGCCGCAGCATGTTCGATGAGTTAATTGGCTCACGTTTTTAATTGCCCACTAAAACCTCCCTTTCAAGGTGGCTGGGGGCTAACAACTAACACTATCCCTGTAAATTAACCAATCAAAAACGCCCCCTTCAGGGGGCTGGGGCCTCAACCATGATAGAAAAAACACTAAAAACAACCACCGGCAAACTGCACATCAAAATTCCCACGCAGTTAAGCGATGTCACCCTCGGCCAAATGATGACCATGCAGGCCAAACCCAATTTAAATGATATTGAAGCCATCAGCATCTTATCGGGCATTGCCGTTGAACAGCTTCAACAAGTAAAAGATGCCAACGATTTTCTCGTTTTTGCTGATAGTGTACTGGCACTGGCATACCAGATCAAATACCTGTACAATAGCGACGTGATACCTAAACAAGTAAGTTTCCTGCTGCCCGGCAAAAACCGGCCAAAAACAGTAAAAGTACTGGATAACCTATCAGTTGAACCGGCCGGTGCTTTTATGGCCGCGCGGGAGATTATTGCCGAAGAAGTAAACACCCACATTAAACAATTTGGCGAAGAGGATTGGAAAGAAAACTTCAACCCATCATTAAACGCCTGCTGCCAGGTACTGGCCCACTATTTTTACTGCCGGGCAACAGGCAAACCCTACAACGAATACCAGGCCGAAGAATTTAGCAACCATATAAAAAACATGCGGGTAACGGAGGCACTGCCCATCTCAAAACATTTTTTTTATTGCTTTCCCGGCTTATCGACACCGAAAATAAGCTCCTGGCATCGCCTGCAACAATTTTGGAAAAACGTGCGGGCATACAATCGTTCGAAAAATTTAAATACATCAACACCATAAATGCCCTTGCCGATGGCGATATCACCAAATGGGATATCATCCTGAACATGCCCTACGAAAGGGTACTCACCAAACTCCTGCTCAACAAAACCGAAGCAGAATACCAGAAAAGGTATGGGGAAATTAATCGGGAGTCTTGAGTTCTAAGTTTTGAGTTTAAACCCTTGAGTGCCCGAAACCCTAAAAATAAAAGAGTCATGCCGAACTTGTTTCGGCACCCCACATGCTAAGTCTGCTACCTGCAAATCGAAAGTATGTCGGCTACCGTCCTATAGGATCCTGAAACAAGTTCAGGATGACTATACGTTCAACGTTTTCAACTCTCCAGCTTTAAAATCAATAATTCACTAAATCAATAATTCACTAATTAAAAAATGCGCAACCAAATAGAAACCATCGTACAATCATTAACCGGCAGCCCAACATTTGCTTACGGTACCCAAAACGAGCTAAACACCCTTGCCGATGATAAAACTTTTCCGTGTGTGTTTATGTACCCCCTGCAGCCCATCGAGGTATCGCCGCAGGTAAACGGATCTGTGGATAACACATTTACAATCTATCTTGAATTTTTGTTCAAAACCGATTTCGGGCAGTTTACGGCCGATAACGAAACCTATGTGCAGCAGGCGCTGCAAATGGCCAACCAGTTTATTGTAAAAGCATCAAAGTACCGCGAAGGCGAAGGCCGGTATTTCCGCATCAAGGCCGGCATCAAGGCAAAATGCTTGCCGGTATACAATAAGTTTGATGTAAATACTACAGGTGTTGGATTAACTATCACCCTCCCAACCATGTACTATGATACATTTTAACCCGTCCAGGGAAATCGTTTTTAAAAGGAGGCACCTACGGAGCCAAAAAACAAGATTTTTCCGCTATAAACACGTAACTCCGCCGGAGTTGGAAAACGGCCTGTGTGCCATTGACTCCATAGGAGTCGCGTGTTTACAATAAAACCCAAAATCCGGGCTCCGTAGGTGCCTCCTTTTGCTTTCGTTGTAAATACGATCCTCTTGTTAACCAAACTGCATAACGTACTAAAAATCAAAACAATAAAAAGATGGCTATAGTAGCAAACATCACCATTACCAACACCACCAGCCCCAGCGACGACCAGGTTTATGGCGACGGGCACATTTTTTTAACCGATTCTGAAACCAACCAGCCTGTAAACGGCAACAACGTTGTTGTAACCTTTACCCAGAATATTAACGGCAATATTTCCACACGGTCGGTTGCCATACCGGGGCAAAGCATCAAAATATTTTCGGGCCTTGTTGCCGATAAAATAACGGGATATTTTGTCACGTTCAGCACGCCGCAGCTTGGTACGGTTCCTGATCCGGAGCCACCGGTTAATACCTGCGACCTGAAGATCAATTTTATCCATGTAGATAAGCCCGAATCGGCACCCGGGACAGCTGATGCCCAGGTAACGGCTAATGCATCGTCAACCTATGGCCCTATCCTATACAGTACTGATGCTGGTACCACGTGGCAAACCGGGGCTACGTTTACAAACCTTAGCGGGGGTATATTCGCAGTCGAAGTTAAAGATGGCAACAGCCTGGGCTGTACGGCCTATGGTTCGGTAAACATCCCTACCCTATCCGATCTGCTGATCAGCGATCCATCAGTAACCATCGGCGGCAATATCTCCCGCTGGAACGCGGCATTTAATCCGGTGGTGTTCACCTATCAGCGTAAGGATTTTAGCGTATCGGCCGTTACCGCCAATTACGAAGCCGGCTACGCCTGCATCACGCTAAACACAAACCTAACCAACCTTGCCGGCGACTACCTGGTGAGCGCCGGCGACAAAATTTACATCAACGCCGGCTTTTACCAGGGTGTTTATGAAATAGTAAAACCTTATACGTATAATCAGCTGGTTATAAAAACCCCATTTGTTGGCAATGCAACAGGTTTTATCAACATTAATAATTTACGGCCGTACTATAAGGTAATTACCCAAATTACCTACATAGATAAACTAACCGCACGCCAGGAAACCATCACTTCAAACAACCGGCCCGATGGAACGGGACTGGTAAAGGCCGACCTATCCAACTTTTTGCAAAGCCTTTTATTACCCGCCGATAACAGCGATTATACCCAAACCAATTTCCGCGACGATAACCTGAGCGCCAGCTACCAGGTACAATATGCCCAGCATTGGGACGATGGCACAACCAACGGACATACATCAACATTTGTAAACTTAACAAACCCATATTATGTTGTTTACGCTGCAAAGCAATTAGGCGAACGCTATGCTGGTAACCTGGCTGCATATGTCCCCTTTGCCCAGGTTAATGATGTTAACCAACGGGCCCGCTGGATAACCGACTTTGCCGAACCTGCCTACTCCATTGGCTATCCCTTTGATATTGGTTTTATTTACAGCGAAGAAATGGTTGGCCAGCAACTCTACTGCGAATTAACCTTGTTAAATATTAACCGCCAGCCCCTGGCCGGCGGAACCGAAGTAAGCAGCCTGCTTAACGAAGATGGCTCATGGCTCCTAAACCAGGATGGCAGCAAATACCTCATTGCCGGGCAAAACCAGGTAAGCTTTCCTATCCCTGGCCAGTTAGGCTTAAACCGGGTAATGATTAATAACAGCTTCCCGCGCGAGGCATTTTACTTTAACCTTACCCTTAAGTATGACGATGAGCATGACACACATACCGTTACCCAAACACAAACAATAAGGATAGACGACGCGGTTGACGACCAATCGGTTTACCTCCGCTGGATAGGGCTGAGCGGTTCATGGAACTATTACCGTTTTGTTTTTAACCAGGAGCTTAGCCTCGATGTGCAAAACGCCACCATCATCAAAAATTACGTGCACGATTGGGAAAACCAGCAGGGTATTGAAGAAGTAATCAGCAAAACCGCCGGCCAAAAAATGAAAGTAATGGCCGAAGACCTGACCGTAAACGACATTAAAGGCCTGCAATCCATCAAGTACTCGCCCAAAGTACAAATGCTGACAAACAAAAACCCGGTAAAATGGCAAACTATCGTTATCAACACAGCCACTTTCAGCGAGTACGAAACCCGCAACGGCCAGGCGCCTTTCAGCATCACGTTTAATATGCCGTCTATCAATATACAAACGCAGTGATGGTTCATTAGTTCACTGGTTCATTAGTTCATTGGTCTTGTCTGGTTGGATAAGGCGGGGCTAATGGATCAAAACTAACGGCTATTACGCCTGCGTTTGCTAGTGAACTAATGAACGCAGTGAGCGTTCATTAGTTCACTGGTTCATTAGTTCATTGGTCTTGTCCGGTTGGATTAGGCGGGGCTAATGAATCAAAACTAACGGCTGTTACGCCAGCGTTTACTAATGAACTTTGCACCAATGAACTAATGAACCAGTGAACCAATGAACCAACAAGATGAACCAACAAGATGAACGATTTACAATTATATATTAACGACCAACCTGTTGATCTGAGCGACGACAGCCCTATCGCGCTTACCTTCCAGATTAATAACCTGGCCGAGGTAAAAAATCAGCAGGGCAATACCAGCAACCAGTTTAAGTTGCCGCTTACCCAGCGCAACCGGCAAATATTGGGTTTCCCTGATGATGTGGCCTTTACTACTGCCCTACCCTACAGTTACTACGATGCCCGCATTATACAGGATGGGTTAGAGATTGTGCCTTACGGCATTGCCCAGTTAAACACCATCGAACAAAATACAGCCAGCATAACCGTACTAAGCGGCAATGTTGATTTTTTTGACGCCATTGAAGGTAAAATGTATGATATGGGCGATAGCACAACGCCGTATGGCATTAACAAACCGTTCGATACCTATCAGCACAAATGGACTGTGGAAAATGCGGCAAAATCGCAGGTAAAAACAGACGGCTGGATTTGGCCTGTTGTTGATTATGGCAACCTGGTTTACAACTTTGCGGGCGATAACGAGATTAACGTACGAAATTTAAGGCCTGGCTTTTTTATTAAAACGGCCATTGATTTGATGCTGGCGGCCAATGGCTATAAAGGCACCGGATCATTATTGAGCAACCCGGTTTACCCGCTGCTGATAGCCCAGTTCAGTAATGATAATTTTGTACATGGCGCCGATTATCAAAATCAACCGGCCACTAATGGCAGTATTGTTTATAACGGCTTAAACATTAGTATATCGCGGGCGAAAAATTCAGGTTTACAGCCTGGCGGCGAAATCGGTTTTAGCAATATCCAATCCGACCCTAACAGCCATTATGCCAACAACAGGTATACAGCAAAGGAAATCATCACCGTTGACGCTGCGCTCACTATCCCCACATTCTATTTTTATGGCCGGGCCTCGGGCGATCATAAAAGCAGCGTAGATATCAGCATTGTTTTGGATACCCCAGGCTTGCCGAGGCAATATTTAGCAACCACTACATTTAATTTTAACGATGGTTACGATGCCCCGAGAGATAGCGGCAGCGGCGGATCAATACAGGCCCACAAAACCTATTTAAACACCGCGATAAAAGCTACAGATATTGAAATGGGGGTTGGCCAACAGTTATTGGTTGAATATGATTTTCATGGTGATGCCCCGTACAATTTCACCATTTACGCCGGGGCAACGTTTGCCATTACCGCGCAAAATGAAACGGTATTATATGGCCAGGAAATACAATGCGAAAGGATCTTCCCGGATATCAGTCAGAAAGATTTGCTGAAAGATGTTTTACAGCGTTTCGGCATTATTTGCCAAACCGATAATACCACGCGTACCATCAACTTTGCATCGTTTAAAGATATTGTGGGCAATATGCCGGTGGCTAAAAACTGGACCAGCAAATGCCTTGACCAGGGTAAAACCGTAAGCTTTCAGCTGGGTGGCTACGCGCAGGTAAACAACATGAAATACAAAACCGACGACAATGTGCTGCCCAAAAGCTTTGCCGATGCGCAAATAAAAGTAGCCGATAAAACCCTGCCCGCCACTGCCGATTTGTTTGAAAGCCAGTTTGCCCCCACCCTTAACCGGCCTTATATTGGCGGCACCGTTGCCCAGATAAAAATGATTGACGATACATCCGACGATAACAGTTTCAGCATCGGCGTCACGCCACGGATATTGATAGATAATAAACTGCCGCTGGCAGGCAAAACCATCAAATTTACCGATGGTGATGCAGCCAACGATATGTTTGTGAACGACTTTATATCGGCCCCTTATTTTTACAAGCCCGACGGCGAACACAACCTATGCTTTACCGATATGCCCGGCAACGGCCAGGGCAAAATGCTGCCGGGTTTAAAAACCCTATATTATCCCGAACTTGAAAAAATACTACAGCAAAGCAAAAAAGTAGTGCGTTATTTTTTACTCACCCCACGCGATATCCTCGAGCTCGATCTGCTGATACCCGTTTACCTGGAGCAGGATAGCTGCTATTACTACATTAATAAAATTGACAGCTGGCGTAAGGGACAACCTACCAAGGTGGAACTGGTGAAGCTGGGCTAATGCTTTACGTTTAAGAGAACCACCCATGAGTTATCATTTCAGTTGCTGAATCTGAATAGAAAAAGAGCGTATACTGATCACTACTAACGTTTGTAAAAATATTAGTAATAGATAAAATATCTTCTTTTTTGATGTTATTCTCATTTATAAATTGAGTGAGTTTATCGGCGCTGGAAAATACCGATGACTTTAATATTATCATGATAATTAGGGTAAGTGTTAGTGAAAATGTTAAAATAGTTTTTTTTTAATAATTGAGCTGTATCAGTATGTCGTTTTGCATTATACTACTGGTTGATGTTTTCAGGCTGACCGAGAATTCAAATTCAATAGTAAAGTATTCGGCCAGGTATCTGAAACAAATTGCTTTTATGCGATTCAGCCGCTGGTCGGTGTTTTCACCGTACCAGTTCCGCTTTATTTTCAATAACTTATAAATTTAATTTGCTATAAATAGTTCAACCAATTATATTTACCAATAAAATTAGCAAACAACTATAATGCAACAGACTACCAAAAGACCCCAAAAAAAATACTGGATTATAGCAATCTGTATTTGTGCTATCGCAATAACTGGATATTTAAGTAAGCACTATTTATATATGGCTTATTACTATACATCTAAATACGATCACTATAATACGGACGATAAAGTATATGTTGCGCAAAGTTATTTTGATGATAAGAAGGTTGGTGTTTTGATGGGAATGCAGGTAATTCGTCCATTAACAAAAGAAGAAATAGATACAATGAGCACTAATTCCTATAAGCATTTTAATGTTAAACCTGTAGCAGACCGTACATCAATTCCTTATGCCTGCATTACAGGCATAAATTTCGATATAGCTAAAATGAAACAACAAAAATCAGGGTGCATTGGTACGTTTATCAAATACAGTATAGTATATGTAAAAGACGTTAGTAATAAGTATAATGTTTCTGTTATACTTTGTGCAATAAAACCAAATGAAAAAATTTTCAATAACAAAATTGCAAACGTTTATATTCCTGATAATTTCACCCTTAAAGATAGTGTAGTTTATGTAGATCCCTTTCAAATCTCCAATAAAGAGCTTTCAAACTTTTAATTTATACTTTATCCTCCTTTTAATTAAACAGTAAGCAATATCGCATTTTTAAATATGCCAAATGCATAGTAAAAAGTAAATAAAAGTGAGCGGTCCATTGTGGCCGTTTTTTCAAATCCAATTATGCAAAATAGCATTATAAACATAATTACCGAGTAATTATTCACCTTCTGGTCGGTGTTTTCACCGTGCCAGTTCTGCTTTGTTTTTTATTTTATAACCAATAAAGTAAATTTGCAATTGATAATTCTGTTTATTACTTTTACCAATAAAATTAGCAAAACATCAATTAACCGAGACAAAAAAATCAAGTATCACTTTTAAACAAAAGTGTAGAATACATTTCAACCATTTATATTCAGCAACAAAACCGAAAACTTATATCCACATGAATACCGATAAAGAATCAGTACTAACGAAAAAGAAACCTCGCCAACGCAGAGGCTGGATCATTGGAGGCGGGGTCGTTTTATTGCTATCATGCCTGGTTACCCTTAATTGGAATTTAGTGAACTTAGGACTTTATTATATTTTTACGGCCGATCATTTTAGTGAGGGAGACAAAATGTATTTATCACTATCGGCATATAACGTTCAGGCAGATGCTTTAACTGCTTTCCGGTTAATCCGTCCGTCAAAACAAACTGACATCGACACCATGAACGTTAACGAATTCATCAAGGAAGGGCTTCGGAAAGGTGTAGATACAACTTTAAAGCCGTTTGCAAAACCGTTCAATATTACTTTTAATAAGCATGATATAGTGAAACAAAAGTCTGCGTTCATAGGTACATTTGTTAAAGCCAGCCTTGTAAATGTTAAAAGCCCCGATGGCAAAACTTTTTTAACTATGATGTATATTATTAGACCTAACAGCAAAGTTTTCCACACCGAAGAAGCAGAATATAAACGCCCAATACAATTACCACAAACTTATAGCCTGGCCGACAATAATGTGTATATATATCCTCCGTTGGTGTCGGCACAGGAACTTAAAACATTTTCAACTCAATAAAAAGCCAAAGCTTTTTATTGAGTTGAATTATGCCAAATAGCATTTAAAACATAAAACAATGTCAGATCAAAAAATTAACGTTGATATAAATATCAACGCCGACAGCCTTAGGCAAATTCCAGAATATAAAGCTGCCTTCGATAATTTAAGCAGCGCTATAAATAACCTTAATAAGGAGGTTTTAAAATACAACACACAAAATAAAGAATCCGTTAACTGGGGCACTAAAATTAAAGCTACGGTAAAAGATCTGGTAGATACATTTAAGAGTTTTAATGACATTATCGACATCGCTACAGATGCTTTTAAAGGCTGGCAAGGGATTCTATCTGCTGCCTTTACTATTATTACTACGTATGGTCCTCAAATATTGGATTTCTTAGGCGACATGTTCCAATCTGATAAAACGAAGGCAGCAGCGCAGGCTTTAAAAGACTATAAGGAAGTGATGGAATCTTATATCGAAAACGTTTCAGGTGAAGTTTCGCAATTGGGGATATTGATAGGTATTGTCAACAATAAAAATATTGCACACGAAACTCAAATCGAAGCAATAAAACGATTAAACAGTTTGTCGCCAGAATATTTAAAAAACCTTACCCTCGAAAATCTTAAAACTAAAGAAGGCAAACAAATGATTGATGAATACACAAAAGCGCTCAATCGTAAGGCTATGGAGGAGGCGGTTCAGGAAAAGAGAGCAGAATATGTAAAACAGAGGCTGTCTTTAAAGCCTGAATATGACGCGGCAAAAGCTGAAAAAGAAGCGTATCGGACGGGTAAAAAAAAGGATACACCTTATAAAGTAGGTGGATATACGATCAACGATGTTTACACACCTGCACGAGAGGGAACCACCGAATTCAAAAAGGAATCTTACGCAACTTTTGCAACGATTGCCGACCAAGACAAGGCTTTATTAAAGAAAATAAAAGACCTTGACGATAGCCTGGCAAATTCCCTTATAAAATATGGCCCAAAATCAAATCTTAACCAACCACATGACAAAAGTTATTGGGAAACAGCGTTAGTGAACCAACAACTGGCTTTAAATAAGTTAGAAGCTGGCACTAAAGATTTTGAATCAAAATCGAAACCCATCATAAACCGGATTAGAGTTATCAACAAAATGTTAAGTAGCTACGCTGTAATTGAAATAAAGGCAACAGATAAAAAAAAGACAAATAAAAAAGATCCTACGAAAGAGCAATTAGAAGCACGGGAAAAAGCCTACCAGGATTCCCTCATCAAACAAATGCAAGCCACTGCTAATGGCCTGGCTAAAAAGGCAGAGCTACAGCACAACGGCTATACTGAAGAACAGAGTACTTTAAAGCGCCTGTACGATAACAAGCTCATCAGCCAGGAACAATACGAGCAGGAAAGTACTCAACTGGAAGAAAAATATCACGTTGGCATTGGCGAGATAATAAAACGGATGAATGCCGAAGACCTGGAAAAAGTTCAGAAACAGCAAAAAGAATTAGTAGAAGCCCAACAGCAAAAAGAGCTATTAACCAAAGATCAACATGATGTTGACAAAGCCATTCTCCCCTGGAACAAGCTGGAAGCCGAAAAGAAGCTGATAACCGATAAATATAATTTCGAGATTCAGAAAGCTGCTGAGGCCGGTCAGGACACCGCCCAACTGAGGATCGAATACCAGGAAAAAATTACCGAGGCTACCAAAAAATCAGAGGAGCAGCGTAAGGCTCTTGCTATACAAGCCGCCCAGCAAATATCCAGCGCCGCTTTTTCCCTTATCAGCAACAGCATTAAATCATCCAGCGAGGCTAAAATAAAAGGGTTGGAAAGCGATAAGGCTAAAGAACTAAGCAACACTAACCTCACCAAAAGTCAGAAAGCAGCCATCGAGGCCAAATACAAAAAAAAGGAAAACGACGAAAAAGTAAAAGCTTTTAAAGCCGAGCAAAAAATGCAAATAGCCCAGGCGGTTATTAACGGCGCCATCGCTGTAACAAAAACATTGTCGACCATGGCCCTGCCAGCTGCCATTCCGTTTATAGCAGCAGATATAGCCATGACAGCAATGCAAATAGCCACCATAGCATCGCAAAAGCCGCCAAAATTTGCAAGGGGTGGCCAGTTTATATCTGATGGCCGGGGCGCATTATTACCCGGCTATAGCCGTACCGATAATACCAATGCCTACCTGCGTTCGGGTGAGGCGGTTGTGGTATCCGAAGCTATGCGCAACCCCTGGGCCCGCAACCTGGTAAGCGCCATAAACGTAGCCCACGGCGGCCGTGATTTTTCGGCACCCAATACCGGCAATGGCTACGCTATAGGCGGCATATTTACCGATGGTGGCAACGCCAACCGCTACTATAACCAACCGGTAAATGATGTAAAAGAACTGGCCAACACGGTAGCCTACCAGATGATAAACAACTTCCCCCCGATCTACGTTGATGTGAAGGACGTTAACAACCAGCAAAATATACTGGCGCAAACGGTGGATAGGGTGAACTTATAGGCGAAGCCCCCCACCCCCCTGAAGGGGGAGCAATAAACATAATCAAAAAGTATCCCCTTTAGGGGACGGAAGGGGATACCCCCAACCCCCTGAAGGGGGAGTTACAAAATCTTATTATTCAATTTATCTACAACTAAAAGCATCCCCTTTAGGGGACGGGAGGGGCTCATGAACATCAAACTCGCAAACACACTATTCGACGATGGCGTATTTTCAGCTATGTACAAGGCCGGGTTTATCACTGCCAAAATTTTCACTTACCGTGAAATTTACCTTTGGATCCACGCCCAGATGCAGATCCGCAATATCACCAAAAACCAGGCGGTGCTGGAAGCCGAGGTAAAATTTGGCAAGGATGAGCGTACCATATGGCGGGCGTTGAATTGTTTTACAGAATGATCAGTTGCGGGGAGCGGGTTGCCGGGTGCGGGGAGTATCTGAACCGGAATTTATCGGATTAAGGAATTAACAGAATTTTAAAAATTCGAAAAATTCAACTAATTTGTTTAATTCGAGTTCAGACAAAAAAATAGGCCTACTGACAAAGTAGTGTCACCATCAAACTAAACCCTTGTACCGATATTTGTATAGATCGGTTGTCTGAACCGGAATTTGTCGAATTAAGGAATTATCAGAATTTCTAAAATTCGAAAAATTCAACTAATTCGTTTAATTCAGGTTCAGACAAAAAAATCAGCTTACTGACAAAGTAGTGTCACCATTGCATTGAAACATTGTACCGATATTTGTATAGTTCACTCATCTGAACCGGGATTTTTCACCCTTTGTTTGTTTTTAATGGCGTTCAAGAGGGCTACGCCGTTCATCGAATTAAGGAATTAACAGAATTTTTAAAATTCAACCAATTCGTTTAATTCCGGTTCAGACAAAACCACTGACAAACTACTGTCACCACCAAAACAAAAACTAATTACGACCTTTGAATTATGCCAATCGGCATTAAAAACATCAACAGGATTTCATTCTGAAAATTCTAAAATCCTGAAAACGGCGTAGCCTTCTTGAACGCCCCTTAAAAACAAACAAAAGGTGAAAAATTCTGATTCAGAAAAAAATCTCAAATCTCATATCTAACATCTCAAATCTAAAAAAGATGAGCTACAAAATCTACTTATACGATACCGAAACCGATTGCATTGGTTCGGGCAGTTTATCATCGGCATACATACAAACGCAGCTGCAGGAAGCCGCCGGGCAGGACCTGGAAGTGCACATCAGCTCGGTAGGCGGCAGCGCGTTTGATGCCATAGCCATATATGATCTGCTTAAAAAATATCCGGGCAATGTAACTACCTACATTGATGCCCTGGCTGCCTCGGCTGCCTCTATAGTGGCTATGGGCGGCAAAACCATTATTATGAGCAAATATGCCCTGCTCATGATTCACAAACCCATGGTAGGCAGCGGCGGCAATGCCGATGAGCTTTTAAAAGATGTGCAGATGTTGAATGTAGTACAATCGCGCCTGGCGCAAATCTACATGGACAAGTCCGGGTTGGACGGAGTAACAGTAAACAGTTTAATAAACTCCGTCACCTGGATGACTGCCGACCAGGCCCTTGACATGGGCTTTATTGACCAGGTGGAGGATTACAGCCCCGAAATTACCAACAGCGCACTCATCAAAAAATACACTACCACGGCCCCCGCGGTTTATCAGCGATGCATTAACAAAATCTTAAACAATAAAAACAACATGAACATCGAAAACAAAGAACTTATCGAAAAAACCACGTCGGTTTTGGATAAGATTATGAACTTCTTCAGAAAAGTGGTAAACAAGCAAACCATTACCGACAAAGGTACCCTGCACCACGCCGGTGAGTTGGGCGAAGGCACCGAAGTGTACAACGACGACGACATGAGCAGCCCCGCCCCTACCGACACCTACACCAGCGCCGAAGGCAAAAAGATTGAGGTTAAAGAAGGCCAGGTGCAAAAAGTAGCGCCCGCGCCGGAAGCCGCCCCTGAGGCCGAAGATGAGGACGATGATGTACCAACAAGCAAATTAAACCCGGCAAAAAAAGCGACCGAAATTCAAAACCGCCTGCAGCAACTAAAAGCCAGGTTACATGCCCAAAACGCGCTGTTAACCGAAGCCCGCACAACCCTTGAAGAGGCAAGTAACCGCCTGCAAAAAACCCGCATCGAGGTGAAAAACGAAATAAAATCAACCTACAGCCCCGAAGGCTCCAAACGCAGCAACAAAGCAAAACCCGAAACCACTCCCTTCTTCGCCCCGCAAAGCGAACTGGCTAAGAATGCCGTGAAAAGGGCAGTTTCTAAATAGTATCAATGTGTAGTATCAAGTCGCGAGTATCAAGTATCAAGACCGCTGCACGAGGTTTTTAAATCCGAAAGTCTTTTGTCCGAAAATCCAAAAGTCAAAAATCTTGATACTTGATACTTACTAATGCGAATCAAGGGTTAAAAAGCTATAGAAACTTTATGGATTAAACACCTGATTATGAGCTTTTTATTTGTGATTTTATTTGTTTAAAGCCTTGAAAATCAGTATCTTAAAGAAGATTTCCACATCAAACTTTAAGAATGATTCCCAAGGCTAAAGCACTTAGACTAATCGCTATCTATTTACATATCTGCAAGTTACATAACGAAGAACTTCAATACTTATATCAAAGATACACCAATAATGAT